>NZ_JBHXTG010000003.1:111769-244445 GCF_042677465.1 Kitasatospora sp. NPDC127111 | reverse complement strand
CCTGCGCGATCTGGCACAACCGAGCCACCGGCCGACCCGTCACCCGCTCGCTCATCGCCTACGACCACTGACCGACTTCGGAACTACTCGTCTAGACCGAGCCCGAGCCCGGACCCGGGGGGACGGCGCCGGGGTGGACCGGGCCGGGGAAGACCTCGCAGCCCTCGACCGGGAGCTCCTCGATGGTCTCGTTGGCGGCGGCGGGCACGCCGAGCCGGCGGACGCCGGCCGACACCGCGGCGCGGGCCTGCCGCAGGCCGGGCTCGCCCCAGCCGAGCAGCTCGACCGCGAGGCCGGGCGCGACCAGCAGCCGCCGGTAGTGCCGCCCCGAGGCCGGGTCCGGCGCGCTGGGGCCGACGGCCCGCAGCGCCGCCGCCATCCGGACCCGGGCGCACTCGTGGCCGCCGTTCGCCGAACCCACCCGGTCGTAGAGGTAGCCGAGGTAGTACGGCGTGCCGATCAGCGCCTGGGCCTCCTCGGCCGCCTCACGGGCCAGGGCGGACCCCGGATCGCCCGCGTCCTCGGGCTCCAGCGAGCCGCCGGGCAGCGAGACGATGCCGTCCCTGGGGTTGACCAGGGTCAGCACCCGGCCGTCGGGCGCGAACAGCCAGCCCCAGGACTGCTTGACCGGCAGCCCGGCGGGTACGCACTCACCCGGTCGCCACGGCCAGCCCGCGGTGGGACGCCGTCGCACCTTGCCGAGCAGTTCGGCGATCTCCGCGCTGTACTCGATCCGGCTCATGCGTCCCCCTTTCGGTGTCGGGCTCGCCGGACCGACGGTGCGCGGGGAGGACCTGCGGCGCGCGGTTCAGGGCGGAGCGGCGGAGGCGGCGGGGTGGGGCACCGCCCGCCTCTGCTGTTGATCTTCCCCGAAATCTTCCCCGAACAGGCGGTCGATGAACAGTCCCCAGCGCCGCATGGTGGACACGGAGGCCTGAAGCACCTGGTCAGCCCAGGGGCCCACCGCCGTCCTCCGGCGGCTGGCCCGCCTCCGGAAGGTCGCCCGGGAAACCCCCGTCCGGAACGTCGTCCGGGAAACCCTCGTCCGGGAAGTCCTCCGGGTGGCCCACGTCCGGGAAGCCGGGCAGGACGAACCCCGGCAGCGGGACGGCGCCCGGCGGGAAGGGCAGGCCCCGGCCCACGTCGTCGGCGAGCGAGTCGAACACCTCCGGCCCCGACATCGGCCGCAGCCGCCCGTCCGCCAGCGCCCAGCCGCGCACCACCTGGCCGCCGGGCGCCGCGGGATCGCCGTGCAGCAGCAGCGCGCCCGCGCCGCCGGCGGCCGCGCCCGCCGCCAGCGTGACGCAGAACGCCTCCGCGTCCCGGCCGCCGTCGAACAGCCGGCCGGCCCGGATCCGGACCTCGGACGCGGCGGTGAGCTCCTCGCCGTCCTCCGGTCCGTGGCAGCGCAGGGTCAGCAGGTGGCGCCCCTCGCCGGCACCCTCCGCCAGCGCCAGGTAGACCGAGGTGACGTACCGCATGACCGCGACCAGCCGCGGCTGCCCGGCCGGCCCCTCCCCGACCGCCGCCAGCAGCGCACCGCAGGCGACGGTGATCCGCACCCGGGCGCGGTGGTCGTCGGCGAGCAGCGGCAGCAACGCGGTCAGCCGCTCCCCCGCGTAGACGAAGGGCTCGCCGGCCAGCTCCGGGTCGGCCGCGAACGCGACCCGCGCGGCCGCGCCCGCCGGGTCGAAGCCGAAGGCCTCGCAGTAGTCCTCGTAGTCGGCCGGTTCGAGCACCCGCAGGTGCACCTCCACCCCCTCCGCGCGCAGGGCCCTGAGCTGGGACTCCGTCCGGCGCAGGTACTCCCGGAAGGCGAGCCGGCCGAACAGGCCGTGGCGGGCCAGCCCGGCGAAGTCGGCCGCCCGCACGGCCAGCGCGAACGCCACCGGCAGCGGCGGCGGCGCGCCGCGCGAGCGACCCCGCTGCCGCGCCCGGGCACCCGGCCCGCCCGGCACGACGGGACCGCCCCGGCCCGCGCCGCCCGCCGCACCGCCCGGTGGCCGGCCGACGCCGCGCCCGCCGGACGGCGGACCACCCGGCGGACCGCCCGAAGGACCGCCACCGGCCGGCCCGCCCGGACCGGGCCGCCGCACCGCCGACCGCACCGGCGGACTCCCGGACGGCCGCCCGGGCGGCGCCGGCGCCCGGCGCCCGCCGGACACCGCGGCGGCACGCGCCCCCTCCCCCGCCCGGACCCGCACGCCCACCCGGGCCCGCACCCGCCGCACCCGCCGCGCCACCGGCTCGGCGAGGTCCAGGCACCGGGACCGCACGTCGAAGAACTGGGACTGCACGGACATCGTTCCTCCCACTGGATCGTGATCACGCACGCGGCCACCTCGGCCGCACAGGCGCACCTCCCCGGATCCCGGGGCCGCGCCGGCGATCGCGACCATACACACCGTCACCGACAATCCACCGAGAGCGACCACCGGGCCGCCCTCCCCGGCACCCCCGCGCCCCCTGATCGGGCCCGGTTGTCAGTGACGGACGTTAGGGTCGGGGACCATGCGACTGCTGCATACCTCCGATTGGCATCTCGGGCGCTCCTTCCACCGGGAGAGCCTGCACGACGCCCAACGCGCCTTCCTGGACCACCTCGTGACCGTGGTCCGGACGGAGCGCGTGGACGCCGTGCTGGTCGCCGGCGACGTGTACGACCGGGCGCTGCCGGGCCTGGAGGCGGTCGCCCTGTTCGACGACGTGCTGCACCGGCTGGCCGCCCTGGGCGTGCCCACCGTGTTCATCAGCGGCAACCACGACTCGGCCCGCCGGCTGGGCGTCGGCGCCGGCCTGATCGGCCGGGCCGGCGTCCACCTGCGCACCGACCCGGGCGAGTGCGCGGTGCCCGTCCTGCTGGCCGACGAACACGGCCCGGTCGCGGTCTACGGCCTGCCCTACCTGGAGCCGACGCTGGTGCGCGAGCAGTTCGGGCTGGAGCGCGGCGGCCACGCGGCGGTGCTCGGCGCCGCGATGGACGCCGTCCGCGCCGACCTCGCCGAGCGCCCCGCGGGCACCCGCGCCGTGGTGCTGGCGCACGCCTTCGTCACCGGCGGCGCGCCGAGCGACAGCGAGCGGGACATCGCGGTCGGCGGGGTCGCGTCGGTGCCCGCGGCCGTCTTCGACGGCGTGCACTACGCCGCGCTCGGCCACCTGCACGGCTGCCAGACGCTCGCCCCGCACCTGCGCTACAGCGGCTCCCCGCTCGCCTACTCCTTCTCCGAGGCCCGGCAGCGCAAGACCATGTGGCTGGTCGACCTCGCCGCCGACGGCTCGGTCACCGCCGAGCGGGTCGACTGCCCGCAGCCGCGCCCGCTGGCCTGCCTGCGCGGCCGGCTCGAAGAGCTGCTCACCGGCGAGGAGTACGCCGAGCACGAGCAGCACTGGGTGCAGGCCACCCTCACCGACCCGGTCCGCCCGGGCGAGCCGATGGAGCGGCTGCGCCGCCGCTTCCCGCACACCCTGCAGCTGCTGTTCGACCCCGAGGAGACCGAGGCGGCCGCCTCCCCCTCGTACGCGGCGCGGGTGAGCGGGCGCGCCGACCTGGAGATCGCCGAGGGCTTCCTGCGGCACGTCCGCCCCGGCGCCGAGCCGGACCCGGACGAGCTGGGCTGGCTGCGCGAGGGCTTCGAGACGGTCCGCGCGACCGGCGAGCGGAAGGCGGAGCTGCCCCGATGAGACTCCACCGGCTCACCGTCACCGCCTTCGGCCCGTTCGCCGGCACCGAGACGGTGGACTTCGACGCGCTCGCCGCCGGCGGCCTCTTCCTCCTGCGCGGGGCGACCGGCGCGGGCAAGAGCAGCGTGCTGGACGCGGTCTGCTACGCCCTCTACGGCGAGGTGCCCGGCACCCGCCGGGCCAACCGGCTGCGCAGCGACCACGCCGACCCGGCGCGGCTGACCGAGATCCGCCTCGAACTCACGCTCGGCGGGCGGCGGCTGCAGGTCACCCGGCTCCCGGAGCAGCTCCGGCCGAAGAAGGTCGGCAAGGGGACGACCGTCGAGCGGGCGCAGACGCTGCTGCGCGAGTGGGCGGCCGACGCCGGCGACGGTGCCCCGGGGTGGCGGGCGGTCAGCAAGTCCCACCAGGAGGCCGGGGAGGAGATCCACCGGCTGATCGGGATGAGCCGGGACCAGTTCTGCCAGGTGGTGCTGCTGCCGCAGGGCGACTTCGCGCGCTTCCTCAAGGGCGACTCGGAGGAGCGCGGCAAGCTGCTGCGGCGGCTGTTCGACACCGAGCGGTTCCAGCACGTCGAGTCCTGGCTCGCCGAGCAGCGCCGGGCCCAGGAGTCCGCCGTCCAGGCCGGCCGGCGCCGGCTGCGGGACTTGGCCAGCAAGGCCGAGCAGGCGGCCGGCCCGCAGGCCGAACCGGCCGACGGCTGGGTGCCGGCCGAGGACGAGCCGGCCCACGCCGCCGCCGAGCTCACCGCCGGTGTGCTCGGCTGGGCCGCGATCCTGCGCAGCGGGGCCGCCGAGCAGCTGGCCGTCGCCGACGCCGCGCTGGCCGGAGCCGAGGCCGGTCACCGCGCGGCCCAGCGCGCCCGGGCCGGGGCCGAGGAGCTGGCCGGCCTCCAGCGGCGTCACCAGGCGGCGGCGCGCGAGGCCGCCCGGCTCACCGAGGGCGGTCCGGCGATGGAGCGCGACCGCCGCCGGCTGGCCGACGCCCAGGCGGCCGTCGGCGTGGAGTCCGTGCTGCACCTGCGCCGGGCCGCCGCCGAGGCCCACCGTGCGGCCGCCGAGGAGGAGCGCCGACGCCGGGCGGCCCTCGCCGCCGTGCCCGGTGGCGAGGGCGCCGCGCTGTCCCGGGCCGGCGCCGAGGAGCTGGCCCGGGCCGAGCACCGGCTGCGGGCCGAGGTGGTCCGGCTGGAGGCGGCCCAGGCCGACGAGCGGAAGTGCCTGGTGCTCGCCCGCGAGCAGCAGGCGCTGGACGCCGACCGGTGCCGCGCCGAGGAGCTCGCCGAGGAGGCGGCCGACTGGCTGGCCGAGTTCGACGGCCGGCTCGGCGCGCTGCAGGAGGAGCAGACCGCCGCCCGCGCGGCCGGCACCCGGGTCGAGCAGCTGGACGCCCGGCACGCCGAGGTCACCGAGCGGCTGGCCGCCGCGCGCCGGCGGGACGCGTTGCGGGCCGAGATCAGGGCGGCCGAGCCGCGGGCGCTGGCGCTGCGCGCCGAGGCGCTGGACGCCCGCGAGCACAGCCAGGACCTGCGCGAGCGCCGGCTCACCGGCATGGCCGCCGAGCTGGCGGCGCAGCTGCGGTCGGGCGAGGCCTGCCGGGTCTGCGGTTCGCCGGAGCACCCCGAGCCGGCCCGCCCGGCCGGCGGTCAGGTCGGCGCGGAGGACGAGGAGCGCGCCCGGGCCGCCCAGGCGGCGGCCGAGCAGGCGGCCGACGCCGCCGAGCGGGAACTGGCGGGCCTCCAGGTGCGCGAGGCGGCCGCGGCCGGCGCGGCCGGGCCGGACGGCGCGGAGTCCCTCGCCGAGGCGCTGGCCGCGGTGGAGCGGGAGCGCCGCGAGGCGCTGCGGGCGGCGGAGTCGCTGGGCCCGCTCACCCGGCAGCTCGAACGGCTGGCGGACGACCGGAACCGCCGGCTCGCCGAGCTGCGCGACGCCGGTGAGCGCACCGCCGTGCTCACCGACCGGATCCAGGCGCTCGACTCCGAGCAGGAGGAGCTCGGCCGCAAGGTCGCGGCGGCGCGCGGCGACGCGCCCTCGGTGGCCGACCGGGCCGCGGCACTCGCCCGGCTCGCGACCGCCGTGGCGGCGCTCGCGGAGGCGGCGCGGGCCGCGGCGGACGCGGTGCTGCGCCTCCGGGACGCCGAGGACGAACTGGCCCGGGCCGCCGCGACGGCCGGGTTCCCGGATGCGGAGGCGGCCGCGGCGGTCCTGCTGCCGAAGGAGCGGCGCGAGCAGCTGGAAGGCCGGCTCGCCCGGTACCACTCGGAGCTGGCGGCCGCGCAGCAGCAGCTCACCGAGCCGGAGCTGGCCGCCGCCGCGGCCCGCCCGCCGGCCGACCTGCCGGGCACCCAGGCCCGGCTCCAGGCGGCCGTCGACCGGCTGCGCCGGGCGCACGCCGCGCAGGAGGCGGCCCGCGAGCGCTGCGCGGCACTGGCCGCGATCGGCCGGCAGCTGGCGGAGCTGGCCGCCTCGCTGGCCCCGGCGCTGGACCGGTTCGCCCGGATCAACCGGCTCGCCGCCCTCGCCGCCGGCACCTCCGCCGAGAACCGGCTGCGGATGCGGCTGGAGTCGTACGTCCTGGCCGCGCGGCTGGAGCAGGTGGCCGCCGCGGCCAGCGAGCGCCTGGTGCGGATGTCCGGCGGCCGGTACACCCTCGTCCACAGCGACGACCGGGGCACCGGAAACAAGCGCTCGGGCCTCGCGCTGCGCGTGGTGGACGCCTGGACCGGCACCGAGCGGGACACCGCGACGCTGTCGGGCGGCGAGAGCTTCTTCGCCTCGCTCGCGCTGGCGCTGGGCCTGGCCGACGTGGTCACGGACGAGGCGGGCGGCATGCCGCTGGACACGCTCTTCATCGACGAGGGCTTCGGCTCGCTCGACGAACAGACCCTGGAGGAGGTGATGGACGTCCTCGACGGCCTGCGCGAGCGGGACCGCGCGGTCGGCATCGTCAGCCACGTCGCCGACCTGAGGTCCCGGATCCCGGCGCAGCTGCTGGTCCGCAAGGGCCGCCACGGCTCCACCCTCGCCCTGGCGACGCGCGAGCACGCCTAGTCCGCGGCCACACCGGCCCTCGCCCAGCCGGACGGGCCCACGCCCCGGGCCAGGGGGACGGCTCAGTGCGCGGGGGCCGCGGTGGCCGGGGCGGCCGGGGTGGCGAAGGCGATCATGGCGGGCCAGGTCGGATGGGGTTCGTCGGTGGCGGCGTACCAGTCGCCGGGGCCGACGCGCTCCTCCCAGGCCAGGTGGTGCTCGGCGACGGCGTTGACCAGGTCGGCGGCGAGCCGTCCGGCCTCGTGGAGGTCCTGGTCGGGGGACTGCGAGCTCGCGCCGACGATCTGGCCGCGGACCTCGGCGGAGTGCCCGTAGCGGAACGCGCCGCTGCCGCACAGGTGGGGGTCGACGAGGACGGCCTCGCCGTGGTTGCGCCCGAGCCGGCGGTGGCCCGCGGCCTTGGCGGCGGCGTTGACCAGGAAGCGGTGGCCCTCCTCGCCGACGGTGACGACCGCCAGGACGGCCCGCTCGTCCGGCACCCAGCGGGGGGCCGTCGGGTCCAGCAGGACGAAGCCCATGCTCGCCCGGGGGTAGGGGCCGCGGGGCGCGTCGGCGGGCGCGGCGGTGTGGTTGCGCCAGATGCTCTCGGCGCGGCGCAGGGCGAGCTCCGTCAGCAGTTCGGCGAACCCCTCGTCGTCGAGCATGTAGGCGTACGGGTTCAGCCGGTGCTGGACGCGCACGGGCAGCCCGTGTGCGGAGACGCTCTCCCGGACGGTCACGGGGATTCCCTTCGGTGGTGGGCGCGGGTTCGGCGATTGTTGCCGCCGGGGCCGACGGGACGCCAGGGTTCGAGGGCTGCCCGGCCGCACGGCGTCCGGCCCCGGCGACGGCCTGCCCCGGCGACGTCCGGCCCTCGCGACGGCCTGCCCCGGCGACGGCCTGCCCTGGCGGCGTTCGACCCCGGCGACGTCCGGCCCTCGCGATGTCCCACTCCGGCGTGGATGACCGGGATGCGCGGGTTCCACCCGAAGCTGGGGAAAAGGACCGGTCGCGCTCAGGAGGCTGACGCGGCCATGTCCCGCCGGCGGGACGGCGGGCCCGGATCTACTGGTCTAGACCTTGAAGTGGTGCCGTTCGTTCCCCAAAATGATCAGCTGTTGCTGAAGAACGGGGAGGATGTGCAGTGAGGGATGCAGATCGGCAACACGATGTGAGGATTCTGGGGAGGCGCGCCGGAAGGGGGTATGAAGTCTCCCGGGACCAGACCTCGCTCACCCTTCCAGCGCGCCTCCCCATCGACGTGTGGCTGCGCATCGGGCAGAATCTCGGGGCCACCGTGGATTCCGCCACCTGGTGGCTCGGCGATTGGCTCGTCTACGGGCAGGAGCGCTATCCGGAGCGCTATCGGAAAGCCGTCGAGGAAACGTCGCTGGATTACCAGACCCTGCGCAACTACGCCTGGATCGCCCGGAAGTTCCCGCCCGGGCGGAGGCGGCCGGCACTGAGCATGCAGCACCACGCCGAGGTCGCCTCACTGGCCCCCCAGTCCCAGGACAGCTGGCTCGACCGCGCCCAGGAGGGCGGTTGGTCCCGCAACGAACTCCGGCGCCGGATCCGGTCCGCCGCGATCCCCCGGGCGGGCGCCCGCCCGCTCGCGGTCGAGCTGCGACTGGCCGTCACGCACGCACGGCGCGGGCTGTGGGAGGACGCCGCCGACCGGGCCAACTGCGACCTGGCCGAGTGGATGCTCGCCGCCCTGGACGCCGCCGCCCGCACCAGCGCGGAGGACCGCGACCGGATCCGGGTCGCCGAGGCCGGCTGACCTCCCCGACCACCGGACCCGCCCCGAGGCGACGGGTCACCCGCCCCGACCCGGCCACCCCGACCGGCCACCCGATCAGCCACCCGACCGGCAGTGCCGGCCGGCCCCTTCGACGCCCCCACCGATGAAAACCGGCCGCCCGGTCGGCCGCCCCACCAGGGCCGCCCGGAAACAACGACCGGTACCGATTCCCATTCGTGTCCGTGAAATTCCGCGCCGTGATCCAGCGTGCCCGGAAACCCGCTCCCAGGTTTCCGGAGCGGTGCCGGAACCATCAAGGAAGGAAAAGGTTTCCGCCCATGGCAACGAGCACCCCCACCGACCTTGCCAAGACGTTCCGGGAGGACGGTTTCACCTTCGCCGGAACGCTGCTCTCCCCCGAAGAGGTCGAGCTCTACCGCGACATTTACCAGCGATTCCTGAGCGGCGCGATCGAAAGCGGCGACAAGCGCTCCGACCTCGGCTCGCACGCACCCCGCGCCGAGGGCGCGGCCGAGAACATCACGCAGATCATGTGGCCCTCCGCGCTGCACGGGCCGATCCTCGACCTCCCGCTGCACGACCGGGCGCTGGCCCTGGCCCGCGAGCTGATCGGCGAGGACGCGGCGCTCGACTTCGACATGCTGATCCACAAGGGCGCCCGCACCGGCGTTGCGACGCCCTGGCACCAGGACGCGGCCTACTGGATCGACCTGCCGGACACCCGGGCGGTCTCGATCTGGGTGGCCCTCGACGACGCCGTCCCCGACAACGGCTGCATGTGGTACGTCAAGGGCTCGCACACCGAGCCGTTGCGCCCGCACCGGCCCACCAGCGACGGCAAGAACATCGAGACCGACTGCTCCGAGGACGAGCCCGGCGCCACCGCGGTGCCGGTGTCGGCCGGGCAGGCCGTCGCCCACGCCGGCGGCACCCTGCACTACTCCCGCGGCAACACCACGGACGGGGTCCGGCGGGCGTACATCCTCAACTACCGGCCCGTCGACATGATCCGGTTGGAGCGCGCGCAGGGCTCGGACCACGGCCTGGAGGACAACGAGCGCAAGGTGCGCAACGCGAGCGCCGCCACCTCCGACTGAAGCCGGCCCGAGCCCGGCCGGCCCGGCCGGACCGTCCTTCCCCGACACCCCGCTCGTCCCCCCACCCCAGTGAGGTAGTCCCATGGATGCCACCAGTCCTGATGCCGCCCACCCCGCCGCCACGAGTCCCGGTGCCGCCGGCCCCGCCGCCACCAGCCGTCCGGTGAGGCTCAGCGGCGCGGTGATGAGCCACCCCAAGCGCGAGACGGAAGCCCGCCGTCTCGCCGACGCCGACCCGCACGGCCGGGTGCGCGTGGTGATGGACCCCGAGCCCGACGGGCGCCCGACGGCGCTGCGCGTCGCCCCGCTGTCCTGGTCCTGCGTGGACCCGGGCGCCACGCACCACCTGGTGCTCCAGGACGACGTGGTGCTGGCCGAGGGCTTCTACGAGCACGCCGAGCGGATCGCGGCGGAGGTCCCGGACGAGGCGGTCGCGTTCTACGCCGGCTGGGAGGCCCGCAACGGCGCCGTCGCCCGGCTCGCCGCGCTGACCGGCACCCCCTGGGCGTACACCCTCCAGGAGCACGTGCCCTGCCAGGCGCTGATGCTGCCGGCCGGGGTGGCCCGGGGCTACGCCCGGTTCCAGGAGGAGCACGGCGAGGGCTGGCCGTACGACGTGGTGGTGCAGCGGTACCTCAACTCGCTCGGCGTCCCGGTGCGGTTCTGCACGCCCAGCACGGTGCAGCACGACGACCTGCCCAGCCTGGCCGGCAACACGTACCACGGCTTCCGCCAGGCCACGCTGTTCACCGGCGGCACGGTCCTCGCCACCGCCACCGCCACCGCCACCGCGCCCGCCGGAACGGCCCACACCACGCCGGCCGCCACCGGGCCGGACGCCACGGGGGCGGCCGGAGCCGCCCCGGCCGGCCCGTGCCCGCGCTTCCCCGTCGTGCCGTTCTACCAGTACGGCGAGGCCCGGTGCGCCGTGCGGCACGGCACGGAGTGGGAGTACCTGGAGACCGAGCGGTACCTGCGGCGCGCCGGGCTGCTCGACGCCTGCCTCGCCGGGTTCGCCGCCGCCGGGCCCTCCGCCCTGCCCGCCGGCGCCGACCGGGCCGTCTGGCTGACCGCGTTCGCCCTCGGCGTCGTCACCGCCGACGCGCCCGCGCCGGACCCGGCCGTGGCGGCGGCGGTGATGGAGACGCTCGGCTCGGGCGGCCTGTGCGAGGAGTACCCCGCCGGACAGCTGCTGGCGATGGCCCCGGCGGTGCGGGACCTGGCCCTGGCCGCCCTGGCCGACGGCCGCCGGGCGGGCGCCGAACCCTCCGCGCGCACCCCCCGGCCCCAACCGCTCGCCCGGGTCGCCGTCACCGGCGCCGCGGCCGACTTCGGCCGCCAACTGGCGCGGCTGCTGGCCGACGCCGGCCACGACGCCGAGCACCTGCCGGGCCCGGTCGACGCCGCGGACCTCGACGGCGTCCGGTACGTGGTCCACCTCGGCCGCCCGGGAGCCGACGGGCTGCTGGCGGACGTGCTCGCGGCGGCCGGCAAGGCCGGGGTGGCGCGGCTGGTCTACGCCGGCTCGGCGGCCGTCTACCGCGGCAGCGGCGAGGCCGTCGTGACCGAGGACTCCCTGACGGGGGCCCCGGCGGACGAGGTGGCGCTGGGCTGGTGGCAGGAGGAGCAGCGGTGCCGCCGGTGGGGCGAGGAGCACGGCGTGCCGGTCCAGGTGCTGCGCTCGGCCGACCCGGTCGGCCCGTACGCCGCGGCCGACAGCCCCGCCGTCCGGTGGGTCCGCCTGGCGTGGACCAGGCGCCCGCTGTCGCTCAACCCGCTGGGCAGGCACCAGGTGCTGGACCACCGGGACCTGGCCGACGCGCTGCACACCGTGCTGTCCGCCCCGCCGACCACGCCGGTCTTCAACGTCGCCTCGGCGGCCTTCTCCGAGCAGGACCTCGCCGGGCTGCTCGCCGACGTCTCGCGCCGCACCCCGTGGGAGTGGGTCCAGGACCCGACGGTCGAGCAATGGACCATGGCGACCGGGCTGATCGAGTCCGAGCTGGACTGGCGCGCCTCGGGCGAGCTCCGCGAGAGCCTGCGCGCGCTCGCCCAGTGGTACGCCTGCGACATCCACGGCGACTACACCGTCCGGTAGCCGGTAGCCGGTCCCCCGTCGCCTGGCCCCCCTGGCCTCCCCCGGTCGCCTCCCCCGGTCGCCTCCCCCGGTCGCCGGCCCCGGTCGCCTGGCCCCGGTCGCCGGCGCCCTCCCTCCTCCCGCGTCGCCCGTCTCCCTCCCCGTCCCCTCTCCCTGGAGTACGCATGTCCGGTATAGCTGGTTGGGTCGACTTCTCCCGCGACGTCGCGGGAGCGCAGGACGTCGCCCGGGCCATGACGGCGGCCCTGGCCCGACGCGGCCCGGACGGCGAGGGCCTGTGGTGCTCGGCGCACGCGGCGCTCGGCCACCGGTGGTCCGGCCACGCCCGCGACGGCGGCGGGCTGCCGCTGGTGGCCGGCGACGGCTCCGGCCCGCACGCGGTGGTCACGTACGCGGGCCACCTCACCAACCTCGGCGAGCTGCGGGCCGGGCTCGGCGCGGCCGGTCGCCGCACCGAGGCGGGCACCGACGCCGAAGCCGTGCTCCAGGCGTACCTGGAGTGGGGGGCCGACTTCGTCACCCGCCTGGAGGGGACGTACGCCCTCGCCGTCTGGGACGCGCGGCGGGAGGAGCTGCTGCTGGTCCGCGACCGGATGGGCGTCAAGCCGCTGTTCTACGCGCGGACCGCCGACGGGGTGCTGTTCGGCTCCGAGCCGAAGGCGGTCCTCGCCCACCCGGACTTCGAGCCGGCCGTCGACGCCGACGGGCTGCGGGACATCCTCTCCGTGGCCAGGGTGCCTGGGCACGCGATCTTCCGGGGCATGCGGGAGGTCGTGCCCGGCAGCACCCTGCGGGTCGGCCGCGCGGGCGCCGTCGAGCGGCCGTACTGGCGGCTGAGCGTGGGCGAGCACCCGCACGACCTCGAACGGACCGTCGCCACCGTGCGGGAGCTGCTGGAGGCGGGCGTCGCCGCGCACCTGGACGGCGAGGAGCTCCCGTGCTCGCTGCTCTCCGGCGGGCTCGACTCCAGCTCGCTCACCGCGCTGGCCGCCCGGGCCGCCCGTGACCAGGGCCGCGGGCCGATCCGCTCGCTCGCCGTCAACGACCACGACCCCGCCGGGGAGGCCGGCGAGCAGGGCAACGAGGACCACGTCTACGCCCGGCTGATGGCGGACCACGTCGGCGCGGAGCACGGCGAGGTGTCGCTGCGGGGACTCGACCTGCTCGACCCGGCGCTGCGGGCCGCGGTGCTCGGCGCGTACGACGTCCCGATCAACAAGGGCGACCAGTACGCCTCGCTGCGCCTGCTGTTCGGCGCCGCCCGCGAGCACGCCGCCGTCGCGCTCTCCGGGGAGTGCGGCGACGACGTCTTCGGCGGCTACAACTGGAACCGCCTGCCCGAGTGGGTCGCCTCCGACACCTTCCCGTGGGTGGACGAGGGACGGCCGCGCTTCCGGGGCACCGACGTCCTGTTCGACCGCGGCCTGCTCGACGACCTCGACCTGGCCGGCTACGAACGCGACTGCCACAGCGCGGCGGTCGCCGAGCTCGCGGCCGGCGACCACCTCCGGGACCCGGTCGAGGCCCGCTACCGCGAGGTCACGTACCTGGCGCACACCCGGCACACCCGGGTGCTGTTCGACCGGCTCGACCGACTCGGCACGGCCGCCGGGCTCGACATCAGGGTCCCGTTCGCCGACCCGCGCCTGGTCGAGTACACCTTCAACATCCCGTGGGAGATGAAGCGGTTCGACGGCCGGGAGAAGAGCCTGCTGCGCGCGGCCATGGCCGGTCTGCTCCCGGACGCGGTGGCGATGCGGATCAAGACGCCCTACCCGAACCTCCGGGCCGGGGCCTACGACCGGGTGCTGCGCGAGCGGCTGGCCGAGGTCGTGCTGGCCCCGGAGAGCCCGATCGCCCCGCTGCTCTCGGCCGGGCTCAGGGACGCGGTGGCGCGCCGGGGGACGGCGGCGTTGGAGGACGGGGTCAGCCGGGCGGCGCTGGAGACGGCGCTGCAGACGGACAGCTGGCTGCGCACCTACGGGGTGCGGCTCGACCTGTGAGCCGGGGCCGGCCCGCCCGCCGGCCACCCAGCGCCGGCCACCAACCGCCCGCCACCACTCGGCCGCCCACCCGCCACCGCCCGCCCGCCCGCCCCCGCTCAGGCATCCCCCTGCTCGGCCGCCACCGCTCAGGCATCCCGCCTGCTCGGCCGCCACCGCTCAGGCATCCCGCCCGCTCGACCGCCGACCGCCCGCCCGGGCGGCGGACCTCCCGAAGGAGCCCCCTCCATGGTCACGACCGTGGCCGCGCCCGCCCGCCTCTGGACCCGGAACTTCGGCCTCTACTTCACCGCCCGCACCATGGCGGTGCTCGGCGACACGATGATCCCGGTCGCCACGGCCGTCGCCATGCTCGCGCTCGGCTACGGGGTGGGCGCGGTCGGCCTCACCCTCGGCGCCTGGATGGCGGCGTTCGCGCTGTTCGTCGTGTTCGGCGGGGTGTTCGCCGACCGGTTCCACCCGCGGCCGCAGATGATCGGCGCGGACGCGCTGCGCTGCGCGGTCCAGGCCGCGCTCGCCGGCTACCTGTGGCTCGGGCGGCCGCCGCTCGGGGTGCTGGTGGCGGCGGCGGTCCTCGGCGGCCTGGCGACCGCCCTGTTCCAGCCGGGCCTGACCAGCCTGGTGCCGCAGGTCGCCGCGGACCCGCAGCAGGCGAACGGCGTGCTGCGGGTCAGCCAGGGGATCGCCGCCATGGCCGGCCCGGCGCTGGCCGGCACCCTGGTGGCGTCCGTCTCGGCGGCCTCGGTGTTCGCCGCGACCGCGCTCACCTTCGTGGTGAGCGGGGCGTGCCTGGCGGCGCTGCGACTGCCGCCGTTCGAGGCGGACCGCTCGACCTCCACCCTGGAGAACCTGCGCACCGGCTGGGACGAGTTCCGCTCCCGGTCCTGGCTGTGGACCGTGATCCTGATCTGGTGGGTCCTGGGCGTGTCCGTCTGGGGCCCGATCACGCCGGTCGGCGCGGTCTCCATCATCGACGCGCACGGCAAGGCCGCGTTCGGCTGGGCCGAGAGCGCGTTCGGGGTCGGCTGCGTGCTCGGCGGCCTGCTCGCGATCAGGATCCGCCCGGCCCGCCCGCTGCTCGGCGGGGCCGTCGCGATGCTGCTCTTCCCGCTGATGCCGCTGTCGGCGGCACTGGTGCCCCCGGTGCCGCTGCTGGTCCTCGGGTACGCGGTGAGCGGCGTCGGCTGGGCGTTCTGGGGCGTCCAGTGGGCCACCTCCGTCCAGACCCAGATCCCCGAGGACCGGCTCAACCGGGTGGCCGCGTACGAGATCGCCGGGTCGATCCTGGCCGTCCCGCTCGGCCAGGCGGTCGCCGGACCGGCCACCGGCCTGCTGGGCGCGCACCGGCTGCTGTTCGCGGGAGCGGTCGTCGGACTCGGCTGCGCCGTCGCCCTGCTCCTCGTGCGCCCCGTCCGCCGGCTGCCCCGGACCCTCACCCCGGACGTCCGCGGCGCCTGAGCACCCGACCTGCCCGGCGCACCCCACCCGCCCGACGCGCCCCAGTCACCACCCGCACGCGCCCCGCCCGCCCCACGCATGCCCCCCCCCCCCCGCACGCGCCGCACCCCACGCACCCGACCACCCGAGGACCACGGGGCCGTCGAGACGGCACCGCCCGGACCGGACCACCACGGACAGGAGACACCACGTGCGGTACCGCATGACGGTCATCGGCACCGGCTACCTGGGCATCACCCACGCCGCGTGCATGGCCGAACTGGGCCACCAGGTCCTCGGCCTGGACATCGACGCCGACCGGGTCCGCCGGCTCGGCGACGGCGAACTGCCCATCCACGAGGAAGGGCTGGCGGAGCTGCTGCGCCGGGGCCTCGCCTCCGGCCGGCTGCGCTTCACCACCGACTACCGGGAGGCCGCGGACTTCGGCGACGTGCACTTCCTCTGCCTCGGCACGCCGCAGCGCAAGGACGGGCCCGCGGCCGACGTGTCACAGCTCGACGCCGCCGTGGACGCCCTGGCGCCGCACCTGACCCGGCCGTGCCTGGTGGTCGGCAAGTCCACCGTGCCCGTGGGCACCGCGGCCCGGCTGGCCGACCGGCTGCGCACCCTGGCGCCGGCCGGCGAGGACGTCGACCTGGCCTGGAACCCCGAGTTCCTGCGCGAGGGCCACGCCGTCCGGGACACCCTCGCCCCGGACCGCGTCGTGCTCGGCGTGCGCACCGACCGGGCCGAGCGGACGCTGCGCGAGGTGTACGCGCCGCTCGGCGAGGTACCCGTCGTGGTGACCGACCACGCCACCGCCGAACTGGTCAAGGCGGCGGCGAACGCCTTCCTCGCCACCAAGATCTCCTACATCAACGCCATGGCCGAGGTCTGCGAGGCCGCGGACGCGGACGTGGTCCGGCTCGCCGAGGCCCTCTCGTACGACGACCGGATCGGCGGGCGGTTCCTGCGCGCCGGGCTCGGCTTCGGCGGGGGCTGCCTGCCCAAGGACATCCGGGCCTTCCGGGCCCGCGCGGACGAACTGGGGGCCGGCCGGGCGCTGTCCTTCCTGGGCGACGTCGACGCGATCAACCTGCGCCGCCGCGCCCGCGTCGTGGAGCTCGCCCGGGAACTGGTGGGCGGCTCCTTCGAGGGACGCCGCATCGCCGTCCTCGGAGCGGCGTTCAAGCCGGACTCCGACGACATCCGGGACTCCCCGGCCCTCGACGTGGCGGCGGCCATCGGTGCCCGGGGCGGAGCCGTCGCCGTGTACGACCCGGCCGCGCTGGACAACGCCCGCAAGGCGTACCCCGAGCTCGGCTACGCCACCTCGGCCACCGAGGCGGCCCGCGGGGCGCACGCCGTCCTGCTGCTCACCGAGTGGCGGGAGTTCGCGGAGCTCACCCCGGGACGGCTGGAACCGCTGGTCGCCGCGCGCAACCTCGTCGACGGGCGCAACGTGCTCGACCCGGCCGGGTGGCGGGCGGCCGGGTGGAACTACCGCTCCCTCGGGCGCCGCTGACGCGACGGGAGCGCGTGCACGGCCCAGGAGCCGCGGAGCGGGCCCGGGAAGCCGGTGGTCAGCCCGAGCAGGCGATCCGCTGGGCCTGCTGCCAGGCGCACACCGGGCACAGCGTGCTGCCCGGGTGGTCGGCGGGCAGCTCGGTCGGCTCGCCGCAGAGCACGCAGTCGGCGCGCGGTCCGGTCGGCCCGGGGTGGTGCCTCAGCGCGGCCTCGGCCGCCTCGGCCCCGGGCGGGGCCGGGGCGCAGACCACGCCGTCGTCCGTCCCGGCGCCCTCCGGCAGCGCACCGGTCACCGCTTCGTCGCTCATGCCGCCTTCCTACTCCGGTCCCCGCGCCGGGGCAAGGCCGCCCCTGGCCGGGCCGAGGTCCCGCTCCCCGGGCCGGGCCGAGCCCGCGAGCCGCTCCGAGCCCGCGAGCCCGCGGGCGGCCGGGAGCCCCCGGGGCGATCCCGACCGCCCGCCCTCCCGTACCGTGGCGCCGTGTCCGAGAACCTCGCCCGGCGCCTGGCCGCCGCCCGCTCCGCCTCGCCCACCTACCCCGAGGTGGGCGCCACCCGGGGCGCCCGGCTGCCGTCCGGGTACGCGCGGCTGCGGCGGCGCGTCCACCTCGGGCACGGGCCGGCCGTGCTGGAGCGGGCCGGGCGGTACGTGCTGGGCTGGGGCTGCCAGCTCGGCACCGGCTTCGCCGTCCACCCGTACGCGCCGGCCGAGGAGGGCGCGACCGTCCTGCTCCGGCTGACCCTGCCCCGGCTGCGCCGGCCCCGCGTGGTGATCCCGTGCCGGGTGGTGTGGACCGTGGACGAGCCGGACCGGATCGGCTTCGCGTACGGGACGCTGCCCGGGCACCCCGAGTGCGGCGAGGAGGCGTTCCTGGTGAGCATGGACGCGGCGGGCGAGGTCTGGTTCGAGGTGACCGCGTTCGCCCGGCTCGCCGCCTGGTACGCCCGCCTCGGCCGCCCGGTGGCGGTGCTCTGCCAGTACCTGGCGATCGAGGGCTACCTCGCCGCGGTGTCAGCCGCCGTCGCCGACCCCGCCGACACGGGCGCCCCCGGCACGGGCTCCCCCGACACGAGCACGCCCGGCACGGGCTCTCCCGGGCCGGCCGAGGAGGAGCGGTAGCGGCCGCGTCAGCCCAGGAACGAGAGCCGGACCGTCCGGCGCGGGTTGTCGCCGTTGGTGTCCACCAGGACGACCGACTGCCAGACGCCCAGCGCGAGTTGGCCGCCGATCACGGGCAGGGTGGCGTGCGGGGCGACCAGGCCGGGGACGACGTGGTCGCGCCCGTGGCCGGGGCTGCCGTGCCGGTGGCGCCAGCGGTCGTCGGCGGGGAGCAGGTCACGCAGCGTCGCGAGGAGGTCGTCGTCGCTGCCCGAGCCGGTCTCCAGCACGGCGATGCCGGCCGTGGCGTGCGGCACGAAGACGTTGAGCAGGCCGTCGCGTCCGGCGGCCCGGTCGGTGAGGAACGCGGCGCAGCGGTCGGTGATGTCGAGGGCGACCTCGCGGCTGCCCGTGGTGATCTCGATGGTGGTGGTCTGGAAGGGCGTGGAGTGGATGTTGTCCGCCATGCCGCCATCCTCACCCACGTCCGGGGGTGGACCGGCCCGCCTCGCCGTCTCCCCTTGCCAGGGAGGCAAGGTGCCGTAGGCTGACGGGTTCGGGTCCGCACCCGCCGCAGCGAGGTTCCGCGAACCACCGGCGGACCCGGTGGACCTGTGGGACCCGGCTCACCCGGTGGACCCGGCCGGCCCGGCCCCGGGCACACCAAAGACCCGACGGTCCCTGGGGTCCGTCGGGCCGGATGCCGGTCGGCGCGGAGGTCCGGGGACCCTAGCCGCGACTCCCGAAGAGGCTCCGCCGCAGCCGGCGCAGCGGCGCCAGCAGCGACACCCGCACATGGCGGCGCGGCGCGGTCGGGGCGCCGACGCCGCGCGGCGTAAGCTCCCTTATCAACCCGAGCGCCTCGGCGGTGTCCACCGCCGGGAGTGCGGGCGCGCCGAGCACAGCCAGGTGTCGGTCGATCCGACGGCCGGTCGCGCCGACGCCGCACTGGATCGCCGGCACGCGGGGCCGAGTCCGCACTTGCATGTGTTCCATCTGAATTCCCACCCCTACGAGGCGCCAGGGCCGTGAGGCGAAGACTATCCGTGACAGACGGCCTTCGCGCAACCGTCCTGGTGTCCTGCCACCGTATCGTGCGGCGTCAACTGACGATGCACCAGGGGCCACCCCTCCGGTCACGACTAGGCATCAATGATGGTGCACGACCGGGCCCCCGTCACCGGGCCCTCGGGGGCACTGGCCCGGCGCCTGCCTCCGAGGCACGCGCCGGGCGCGCAGGGTCACCGTCGGTCACGGTCCGCACCGGGCGGCGCCCGTCGAGCTCCCCGCACTACCTGTTCGGAGGTTTGTCGATGAATCCCTAGGACAATCACTTCAGGAAGTGAACACATTCGGGGGATTGACGTCGAGGAAACCTCCAAGCAATATCTTCATCAGTCCACGCAGACCGGGTCACCGTTCAACTGTGTGTTCGACTGATGAAGATCTCCGGCTCCCCCGAGCCACTGCCCGGCCGCCTCGACGCTGCGGTGGCCAAGGCTCGGGAGGTGCCCGGACAGGCGGCCGGCCGTAGAGGGTCGGCCGGGTCGCCACCAGGCTGCCGGTGCCGCCCCGTCCAGGGGCCCGGCACCGGCGGTTCCGGGGCCGGCCGCGAGGCGCCCCGGGCAGCTCCGCCCCCGGCGGCCCTCGGTAGACTCACCCAGCGTGCCAGTACTCCTCAGCATCGTCCTCCCGGTCCACGGAGTGGAGCGCTACCTGCCCCGCTGCCTCGACTCGATCCTGGAAGCCACTCCCGCCGCGGAGACCCGCTTCGAGGTGATCGCGGTCGACGACCTCTCCCCCGACCGCTGCGGCGCGATCCTGGACGAGTACGCGGCCCGCGACCGCCGGCTGCGCGTGCTGCACCTCACCGAGAACCAGGGCCTCGGCGGCGCCCGCACCGCCGCGCTCCCCGAGGTGCGCGGCGAGTACGTCTGGTTCGTCGACAGCGACGACTGGCTGCCCGAGGGCACCGTCTCCGTCCTCCTGGACGAGCTCGCCCAGGAGCTCAGGCGCGGGACCCGCGGCCAGGACCCGGCCGACGTGCTGCTCACCGACTTCACCCACGTCTACCCGGACGGCGGGACCGAGCCGAACCCCTGGCGGCACGTGCTGGTCGGCTCCCCGCTGGTCGAGGGCGCGACACTGGCCGAGCACCCGGCGCTGTTCCGGACCGTGATGTCGGTGTGGAACAAGGTGTTCCGCCGCGAGTTCCTGCTCGGTCTCGGCGTCTCCTTCGGGCGCGGCTACTACGAGGACATCTCGGTCACCTACCCCGCCCTGCTCGCCGCCGAGCGGCTGCGCTACCTCGACCGCCCCTGCTACTTCTACCGGCGCGGCCGGGCCGGCGCGATCACCGCCACCGCCTCCCCCAAGCACGCGGACGCCTTCGCCCAGTACGACGCGATCTTCGCCTTCCTGGACCGCCCGGACCGGCCCGGCCGCCCGGTGCCGGACTCCCTGCGCACCCTGGTCTTCGACCGGACCGTCAAGCAGGCGCTCACCGTCTACGACACCCCGGGGCTGGTCCCGGTGGAGCGGCGCAAGGACTTCTTCCGGCGGATCTCCGAGCACTTCGCCCGGCACCGCCCGGCCGGCTACCGCTTCCCCGGCGGCGTGCGCGGCGTCCAGTACCGGCTCGCGGCGCGCGGCGCGCGGGTGGCGTACGCGGAGCTGCGGCGCACCGGGCGGCTTCCGCGCGAGCTCAAGCGAGGGGCGCGCGCGGTGGCGCCGGCGGTGAAGAAGGGGGTGCGCAGCAGCGCCCGGTTCACCGCGTACAACGCGTTCCGCCGGCTGCCGCTGGACGAGCACCTGGCGGTCTACGCGGCGTACTGGCACCGGGGCTACGCCTGCAGCCCGGCGGCGATCTACGAGAAGGCGAAGGAGCTGGCGCCGGACGTCCGGGGCGTCTGGGTGGTGGAGAACCGCACCCAGGCGGCCACGCTGCCCGCCGGGGTGCCGTACGTGATCGTCAACACACCCGCCTACCTGAAGGCGATGGCGACCGCCAAGTACTTCGTCAACAACGTGAACTTCCCGCGCACCATGGTGAAGCGGCCGGGCACGGTGCACGTCCAGACCCAGCACGGCACGCCGCTGAAGGCGATGGGGATGGACCTCAGGGACCACCCGGTGGCGGCGGACGGAATGGACTTCGACCGGCTGCAGGAGGCCATCGACCGCTGGGACTTCCTGGTCTCCTCCAACCCGCACACCAGCGAGCACTTCGCCCGGGCCTTCCCCGGCCGCTACGAGATGCTGGACACCGGCTACCCGCGCAACGACCGGCTGGCCAACGCCACCCCGGCCGAGGTGGCCGCGATGCGGGAGCGGTTCGGCCTGGCGCCGGGCCGCACGGCGGTGCTGTACGCGCCGACGCACCGCGAGGGCAGGGGCGGGTACGTGCCGCTGCTGGACGTGCGCGAGCTGGCCCGGCGGCTCGGGCCCGGCTTCACACTGCTCGTCCGCACGCACTACTTCCACACCGGCGGCCCGGGCGACCTGGCGGCGGGCGCGGGCGCGGCGGAGATCGTGGACGTCTCGGCGCACCCGACCGTCGAGGACCTCTACCTGGCTGCGGACGTGCTGGTCACCGACTACTCGTCGATGATGTTCGACTACGCGGTGCTGGACCGGCCGGTGGTGATCTTCGCGCCGGACTGGGACGAGTACCGGCAGAACCGGGGCGTCTACTTCGACCTGTTCGAGCAGCCGCCGGGCGCGGTGACGGTGGACGCCGACGGGCTGGCGAAGGCGCTGCTGGCGGGTGACCCGGAGCCGGCGGCGCGGGCGCGGTTCCGCGAGCGGTTCTGCCCGTGGGACGACGGCGGGGCGGCCGAGCGGGTGGTGCGGCGGGTGTTCCCGGTCAAGGGCTGACGGGCCCGGCCGGGCGTGCCGGAGCCTGACGTGCCGCGGCGGCCTGACGGGCCCCCGGGCCCCCGGGGAGCGCCGGGAGGCGGTCCCGCGAAAGCCGACGGCGGGGCTCCCGGGCGGACCCGGGCGCCCCGCCGAGCGGGCTCAGCCCTGACGCGCGGCCAGGAACTCGTCGAAGGTCAGCTCGCCGTCGTGGTTCGTGTCCATCTGCTTGATGATGGCCTCGGCCACCGCGATCGTGGTGGTCAGGTCGCCGAGCTCGCGCGCGACCTTGGCGTACTCGGCGGCGGTGATCCGGCCGTTGCCGTTCACGTCGTACTTGTCGAACGCCGCGCGGATGGTCTCGACGTCTGCCATGGGTGGCCCCTTCTGATGAACTGCTGATCCTGAAGACCGGCTGATGTGCGTTTCCGTCGGCGGTACCCTACCCGCCCGTGGTGAGCGCCACGGCGGGCGGGAGTGGACGGGCTCCGGGGTCGGTGTCGTAGTCTGCGGGTCTGTTCCCGGCCCGGCCGGGGATTGATCGACCACCGATTGTCGTCTGTTCAGGCCCGGGCACCTCTCGGGCGTGCGCGTCCTGGGAGGGACCATGCTCGATCTCGTCACCAAGCTGGTGCTGAAACCGCTCTCGCGGGGGATCTGGCGGCCGAACATCGAGGGTCTGGAGAACGTGCCGCGCAAGGGCGGGGTCATCCTGGCCAGCAACCACCTGTCCTTCATCGACAGCGTGGTCATCCCGCTGACCGCCCCGCGCCGGGTGCACTTCCTCGCCAAGGCCGAGTACTTCACCGGCACCGGGCTGAAGGGCGCGGTGTCCAAGGGCTTCTTCGAGGCGATCGGCGCGGTGCCGGTCGAGCGCGGCACCTACCGCTCGGCGCAGGCCTCGCTGGAGTCGGCGCTGGAGATCCTGGAGGACGGCAAGGCCTTCGGCATCTACCCGGAGGGCACCCGCTCGCTCGACGGCCGCCTCTACCGGGGCAAGACCGGTGTGGCCTGGCTGGCCCTCACCGCGGGCGTCCCGGTGGTGCCGGTGGCGCTGGAGGGGCCGGAGCAGATCCTGCCGATCGGCAAGCGCGTCCCCCGGATCAAGAAGGTGACGGTCCGTTTCGGCGAGCCGCTGCACTTCGACGAGCTGCACGGCCAGGCGCGCTCGCTCAAGGCCCGCCGGCAGGTCACCGACGAGGTGATGCGGGCGATCCAGCAGCTCTCCGGCCAGGAGGTCGTGGAGAGCTACAACGAGATCCCCAAGGCCGCCTGAGACCCGTCCCGTCCGAGGCCTGCCGGGACTGCCCGGGGCCCGCGCGGGCCCGGCCGGCGCTGCCGTGGGCCGGGGCCGTGTCCGCGAGTCCGCGTGGTTCCGCCTGCGGCCGGCCGGGCACACCGCCGGGGGCCGCGCCCACCCCGCCGGCTACGCGTGCCCGAGGGACGGCACCGGCACCGACGCCGGAACCGGCGCCTCGCGGCGCAGCAGCGCCGCGTACCGGCCGTCCGCCTCGACCAGGTCGTCGTGGGTGCCCAGCTCGGCCACCTCACCGTGGTCCAGGACGACGATCTGGTCGGCGGCCCGGACGGTGGACAGCCGGTGGGCGATGGTGATGGTGGTCCGTCCGGCCGCCAGGGTGTCGATCGCCTGCTGGACGGCGTGCTCGGTCCGGTTGTCGAGCGCGCTGGTGGCCTCGTCCAGGATCAGCACCGGCGGGTTGCGCAGGATCGTCCGGGCGAGCGCGAGCCGCTGCTTCTCCCCTCCCGAGAAGCGGTAGCCGCGCTCGCCGACCAGGGTGTCGTAGCCGTCCGGCAGGCCGGCGATGGTCTCGTGGATCTGCGCGGCCTCCGCGGCGGCCACCAGCTCGGCGTCGGTGGCGTCCGGCTTGGCGAAGCGCAGGTTGTCGGCGACCGAGGCGTGGAAGAGGTAGGTCTCCTGGGAGACCACCCCGACCGCCCGGGACAGCGTCTCGAAGGACAGCTCGCGGACGTCGACGCCGTCGATGGTGACCCGGCCGCCGGTGACGTCGTAGAGGCGGGGGACGAGGTAGCTGAGCGTGGTCTTGCCGGAGCCGGTCTCGCCGACCACGGCGAGCGAGCTGCCGGCCGGGACCTTGAGCTCGACGCCCGACAGGGTCGGCCGCTCCTGCTCCGCGTCGTACCGGAAGTCCACGCCCTCGAACCTGACCTCGCCCTGGATCCGCTCCAGGGCCACCGGGTGCTCCGGTTCGGCGATCTCCACCGGCAGGTCGAGGTACTCGAAGATCCGGTGGAACAGCGCCAGCGAGGTCTGCACCTGCACGCCGGTCGAGAGCAGGCTGACGGTCGGGCGGAACAGGCCCTGCTGGAGCGAGACGAACGCGACCAGGGTGCCGACCGAGACGATCGGCGAGCCGCCGGCCGAGGCCAGCCCGGCCGCCCAGTAGATCACCGCGGGCATCGCGGCCATCACGATCTGGATGGTGTTCATCCGCCAGCGCCCGGCCATGCTGGCGCGCACCTCGAGGTCGGCCAGCTGGTCGGACTGCCCGGTGAACTCCTTCGACAGCGAGTCGGAGCGGCCCATGGTGCGGCCGAGCAGGATGCCGCTGACCGACAGCGACTCCTGCACCGCCGAGCTCATCGCGGCCAGCTGCTTCTGCCGCTCGGCGGTGATCTTCTTGCGCTCGTTGCCGACCCGGCGGCTGATCCAGACGAACACCGGCAGGAGCAGCAGCGAGACCACGGTGAGCCGCCAGTCGAGCGCGACCATGGCGACCACGGAGGCGATCACGCCGGTGAAGTTGGAGACCAGCGAGGTGGCGGTGGAGGTCACGGTGGACTGCATGCCGCCGATGTCGTTGGCGATCCGGGACTGCACCTCGCCGGTGCGGGTCCGGGTGAAGAAGGCCAGCGACATCCGCTGGAGGTGGCTGTAGACGGCGGTGCGCAGGTCGTGCATGACGCGCTGGCCGACGGTGGTGGAGATCAGCGTCTGCAGCACGTTGAAGATGCTGTTGACCACGGCGGCGGCGACCATGCCGAGCGCGAGCACGCTGAGCAGGCCGGTGCGGCCCTGCGGGATGGCGGTGTCCAGGACGGCCCGGAGCAGGAACGGCGATATCACCGAGACCACGGCGGAGGCCGCGACCAGCAGCCCGACCGCGGTGAGCCGGCCGGTGTAGGGGCGGAAGAGCGCGAGGATGCGGCGCCACTGGGCCGGCGGGCGGGTCTCGCCCTCGGCACGGGCGGGCGGGGTCCAACGGATGCCATCGGGCCTCAAGGGCGGACCTCCCAGGGTCGGACGCGCGGGCGCGCGGCGGGCGCCGCACCGCGCGGTGGCGCGGCGGGCACGGCGGGCACGGCGGTCGGGCGGCCGCCAGCATAGCGAGAATAGCTCATAGTTAGCGAAGCTAATAGTGAGGCTCGCTCTATTCCCGGCCGGTCACCCGCTCGCCCGGGTCCGCCGGCGCCCCGCCCAGCCCGGGCCCGGCCGTGCCGCTCGCGCCTTTCCGTACCCGCTCGCGCCTTCCCGTGCCCGCTCGCGCCTTCCCGTGCCCGCTCGCGCCTTCCCGTGCCCGCTCGCGCCTTCCCTTGCCCGCTCGCGCCTTTCCGTGCCCGCTCGCGCCCGTCGGCGCCCTCCGATGCCCGGGCCGGGTCCGCCTGCGCCCGCCCGGGCCCGCCCGGGCCCGCTCATGCCGGGCCGTGCCGGCTAGTTCGTCCGGTAGGTGCGCGCCGCCTTCGAGGAGAGCCCGCCGAGCTTGCCGGACGGCAACAGACGGGCGATCGTGACCGCGATCTTGTAACGCTTCCCCGGGACGGACAACGAACGCCCCCGTGCCAGGTCGCGCATCGCCTCTTCCACCACCCGCTCGGCGGACAGCCAGCCCCAGGACGGGATGTTGCCCGTCCCCATGCCCGCCCGCTGGTGGAACTCCGTCCGGGTGAAGCCCGGGCAGAGCGCCATCAGCCGCACCCCCGTACCGCCGAGGTCGCGCATCACGCCCTGGGTGAAGCTCACCACCCAGGCCTTGCTCGCGCCGTACGTGCCGCGCGGCAGGAAGGCCGCCACCGAGGCGACGTTGACGATCGCGCCGCGGCGCCGCTCGCGCATGCCCGGCAGCGCGGCCGTGGTCAGCCGGAGGATCGCCTCCACGTGCACCTTCAGCATGTCCAGCTCGTCCTGGAGCGGGACGGTCAGGAAGGCGCCCTTGTTGCCGAAGCCGGCGTTGTTCACCAGCAGGTCCACCGGGCGGTCGGCGTCGGCGAGCCGCGCCTCGACGGCGGCGATGCCGTCGTCGGTCGCGAGGTCGGCGGTCAGCACCTCGGCGTCGACGCCGTACGCGGCCCGCAGGTCGGCGGCGGAACGCTCCAGCCGCTCGGTGTCACGGGCCACCAGGACGAGCCGGTAGCCGCTCCGGGCGAGCCGGCGGGCGAACGCGGCTCCGATGCCGGCGGTCGCGCCGGTGATCAAGGCAGTGGTCATGCCCCTGACCGTACCCACTGCGCCCCGCGACGGGTACCGCAATCGGCATTCGTGACGCGTGCCGCGGCCGGAGTCCGGCGCCCGTACGGCCCGCACGGCACCCACCCGCCTCCACCCGTGACCACCCGCCTCCGCCCGCGACTACGCAGCGTACTGAAGTGGCACCGGACGGTTCGCATCCGTATCGTCGGTAGAGGGGCATCGCCGGGCCAGGCGATGACATCTTCGATGAGGAGGCATCTGATGCTTGCTCAGACCACCCAGACCACGCGGGCACCGCTCGCCACCCCGGCCGAGGCGGACGCGCTCGGCATGCTGATGACGGAGGACGAGGCGGCCGTCAGCGACGCGCCCACGTACTGCCCCGAAGCCCAGGGCGTGCTGATCGCCCTCCTGCTGCTGTCGCCGAAGCAGCCCAAGGAGAAGACCCGCTAGCGGAGCCGACCGGCAGCCCTTCGGGCGCGCCCGACTCCACCGACCCCTGAACGGGCCGGCTCGGTAGCGGCCGGCACCGGTACCGAGCCGGCTCCAGAACAGGAGAAGTCAACGCTCATGCCGTTCGCCGACACCTCCCTCCGTGACGAGTACGCCGCGGCCGTCGAGCGAGTGGCCGGCCGGGTCCTCCACGCCCTCGGGGGCGGCGGGGACCCGGTCGCGCCCGCCCGGCCAGGCCACGGCTCTCCAGCGTCGGCCGTCTCCCCCGACGCCGAACCCCCGCTTCTCACCTCCCCGCCGCTCGCCGCCGAAAGGCCGCTCCCGCGCGCCGAGTTGGCGGCCGTCCGGGTCCTCGGGCCCGACGCCTTCGCCCCCACGCTGCTCGCCGGCCGGGCGCCCGACGCGGCGACCGCACTCACCGTGGCACAGGCCCTCGACGTGTTCCCCGCCGCCGCCACCGATCCCACCCGGCCCGAGACCGCGCTCGTCGCCGCCTGGCGCGACCGGGCCACCACCCAACTGCTCGCCCGGGCCGGCCGCCCCACCGTCGCCCCGAGCGCCGACCACGTGCCCTCCCCCGCCCCGGGACCGGACCAACTCGGCTGGCCCGGCTGGTCGGTGGTCATGGCGCAGCTGTCCGCGCTCGCCCTGCCGGGCCTGGACGGGCCGGTCCACGAACTCGCCCGCCGGCACGACCTGGCCCTCGCCCGCGGCCTCGTCCGCTCGATGCTCCGCCGCGACCACCGGACCGCCGCCCGGATCGCCCGCTGGCTCGCCCGGACCGCCGCCGACGGCGTCCCGGCCCGCCTCGACCTCGCACCGGTCCTCGACCGGATCCGCCTGGCCGGCGACGGCAGTGCCCGCACGGCCCTCGATCTCGCCATCGCCGAACGCCTGTGGCGGCAACGCCCCTTGGGGGACGGCGAATCGGGGAATGTCCAGTTGGCGACCGGCCGGTTGGGGAAAGGCCAGCGGGGGGAAGGCGGTCCAGGGGAAGGCGGTCCAGGGGAAGGCCGCCTGGGGAACGGGCGCCCGGGCGGAGGCCGCCCCGGGGAAAGCCCGCCCCCGGGAACGCCCGCCGGCCACAGCGTCCGGGCCGAAGGAGACGCCGGCATGACCGGGACCGCGGTCCTGCGCACCGCCCAACAGCTCTCCGCCGGCGCCCTGCGCTGGCTGCACGGCCGCTACGAGAGCGGGCTCGGGCGGTTCTCCGCGGACGCCACGATCGACCTGGCCGACCCCGACAACGTCTACAAGCCGCTCGGCGAGGCCGCGTTGGCCACCGGGCTGCTGCTGCGCGAAGGCGTCGCCGGCACGGAGGACAGCCGGATCGCCCGCCGGATCCTCGACCTCTGCTGGGCCGAACTGCGGGAGGGCGACCTCCTCTACGAACGGCAGCTGCGCCACCCGCTGACGAGCGACCCGCTGGAGGTCTACGTCCACTTCGCCCGGGCCGGCCTCCGCCACCGACCGCTGGAGGGACTGCTGCAGTCACTGGCCGGGGTCCGTTCCGTCCAGGCGATGGAGGTCATGCCCAACCGGCGGCTCGCCGTGGCCAACGCCCGCCGGGTGATCGGACTCGCCCAGCAGCCCGACTGGTCCGCGCTCACCGCCGCCACCTGGCTCGGCGCCACCCCGGAACCCTGGCTGCTCGACTGGCTCACCGCCTACCACCTGACCCACACCGTCTTCCACCTCACCGACTGGGGCGCCCGGCCCGACGGACTGCCCGCCCCGATCCGCGACTACCTGCGCGAATGGCTGCCCGCCTGGATCGAGGTCTGGCTGGAGACCGGCGAGTGGGACCTCGTCGGCGAACTGCTCATCGTCGACGCCTGCATCGGAGCGCCCGAGGCCGGCGCCGCCGCCTGGGCCGCGCTCGCCGCCGTCCAGCGGGCGGACGGCCTCGTGCCGCGCGACACCGGGCCGGTCACCGAGGACCCCGAGCAGCAGCTCACCGACCACGGCCACACCGCCGTCGTCACCGTGGTGGCCGCGACCATCACCCTCGCCCGCGCACTCGGCGGCGCCCACGGTGGTACCCCCGGCGGCGCACCGGCGGTGGCCTGAGTGGAACGAGCCTTCGGCGCCGCCGAGTTCGCCGCTCTCGTCCCCGCCGCCGCACCGCACGCCACCGCCGTCACCCTGGCGTTCGCCTCCGGCGGCCGGCAGGCCGTCCACTGCCACGGACGGCTCGGCCGGGACGACGACGCCCCCTGCACGCCCGACACCGTCTTCGAACTCGGCTCCATCACCAAGACGTTCACCGCACTGCTGCTCGCCGCCATGGCCGCGCATGGCGAACTCGCCCTGGACGACCCGGTGGAGCGCCACCTCCCCCGTCGTTGGCGGCCCGCCACCGTCCGCTCCGGCGCGCCGATCCGCCTGCTGCACCTGGCCACCCACACCTCCGGGCTCCCCCGCCTGCCCCCGGGGCTGCTGGCCGCCGCCGTCCCGACCTTCCTCAGCAACCCGTACACCGGCTTCCACGACGAGCAGTTGCGCACCGCACTGGCCCGCACCACCGTGCGCCACCGGCCCGGTGCGCGCTTCCGCTACTCCAACTACGGTGTCGGCCTGCTCGGCCGGCTGCTCGCCGAGGCCGGCTCCGGCACGTACGCCGAACTGCTCGCCGAGCGCGTCTGCCGGCCGCTCGGCCTGCGCACCGCGACCACCGGCCCCGACGCGCCCGGGCGTGCCACCGGCCACCGGCGCGGCCGCCCGCTGCCGCCCTGGCACATCCCCGGCCTCCCGGGCGCGGGCGCCGTCCGGGCCTCCGGCACCGACCTGCTGCGTTACCTCCTCGCCCACCTCTCGCCGGACGGGGGCGAGTTGGCGACCGCGCTGCGTGACGTCCAACGCCCCCGGCTACGGCTGCCACACTCCTCCGGCCGGCTCGCCCTGGTCTGGAACCACCGCCGCACCGCCGGCCGCGACCTCGTCTTCCACGCCGGAGCCACCCGCGGCTTCACCGCGTTCGCCGGCTTCTGCCCCCAGTCCGCCACCGCCGTAGCCGCCCTCGCCAACTGCGGCCCCACCCTGGACAACCGCTTCGTCCAGGGCGCCTACGAGGTACTGAGGGGGTTGGCTGCCGCGGGGGACGACGCGCCGACAGATAACAGCTGACAGATGTTGAAATCTGTCAGCTGTTATCTGTTATCTGTTCGCTGTCATCTGTCAGCCGTCTCCCGTCAGTCCTTCGCGGAGCGGGCGGCGGTGTCGGCGGCGCCGCCCGCTCCCACGGGGCGCAAGCGGGTGGCGGCGGTGGCCGCGAGCTGAGGGGCCAGCTTGGCGACGTCGCGGGAGCCGACCGCGGCGATCACCAGGGGCAGGACGGCACGGACCGGCTGCATGCCGCGCAGCCAGGCCTGGGCGTAGACGTGGGCGGAGCGGCGGGCGATGCCGGCGACCAGGCGGTCCACGGCCGGGGCCAGGGGGTAGGTCTTGTTGGCCGGCCAGGGCAGCCGGGAGCGCATCTGCCGCAGCACGGTGTCCTGGTCGGCGCCGCGCACCATGTCGGTGTCGGTCCAACTCAGGTAGCCGACACCGACCTTGACGCCCTGATGAGCGACCTCGGCGCGGATCGAGTGGGCGAACGCCTCGACGCCGGCCTTGCTCGCGCAGTACGCGCTCATCAGCGGGGCGGGGGTCAGCGCGGCGAGCGAGGCGATCTGGAGCAGGTAGCCACGGCTCTCGACGAGAGCCGGGAGGAAGGCACGGGCGGTGGCGACGCTGCCGAGCAGGTTGACCTCGATCACCCGGCTGAACGCCCGGTGGTCGCTGTCCAGCAGCGGGCCGCCGATGGCGATGCCGGCGTTGGCGACCACCGCGTCGATCCGGCCGTAGTGATCCTTGATCAGCCGGGCGGTCTCGGTCAGCGCCTCGACGTCGGTGACGTCCGCCTCCCAGGCGGTGGCGGACGGGCCGCACTGCGCGGCGACGGCCTTGAGCTCGGCCGGTTCGAGGCCGAGCAGCGCGACCTTCGCGCCCTGCGCGGTGAGTTTGCGGGCGAGTTCGGCACCGACGCCGCGTGCGGCACCCGTGACGACGACGACCTGCGTGGACAGCGGCGGGACGGCGTTCATGCGCTCAGGCTCCTCTGCGGGGTGGCGGGACGGACGGCCGGGACGCCGGGACGGACGGCCGGGACGGCGGGACGAGAAGCGGGCCGGGCGGCGGCCGGGCCGTCGGCGGCCACATGCGCGGCGGCCAACTTCGCGGCGGCCATGCGGTCGATCTCGGCCGCGACCTCGGCGGGCCGCTCGACCGGCGCCATGTGGCCGACGCCGGGAAGCAGGAGCAGGCCCTGCGGATCGGGCAGAGCGGCGACCATCCGGTGGGCGTGCACCGGCGGGGTCAGGCGGTCGTCGGTGCCGACCACGACGGCGGTCGGCACGGCCAGGGCGGCCAGCCCGGCGCGGACGTCCAGGCCGTCCAGCACGCCGGCCCACCCGGCCCGAACGGCGGTCGGGCAGGCGTGCACGATCCGGGCCGTCGCCTCCACCCGGTCGGCGGGCGAACCCGGCCCCATCGTCGCGTACTTGAGGCCGGCGCGACTGACCGGCCCGACCGGGCCGAGCGGCAGCCGGGAGAGCAGCAGCCGACGGTGCAGGAACCGGCGCAGCCCGCGGGCGCGGACCGTGTCGGGCAGCACCCGGAGTTCGGCGATCAGGTCGGAGGGGCCGGTGGAGACCAGGACGGCGGCGGCCGTCCGGGCGGCGACCTCGGGGCGGCCGGCCGCCGCCATGATGGTCATGCCGCCCATGCTGTGGCCGGCCAGGACGGCCCGCTCACCTGCCGGGACGGTGCGCTCGAGAACGACGGTGAGGTCGTCGGCGAGCGCGCGGGTCGAGTAGCGGATCCGGCTGGGCGGGATCTCGCTGCGCCCGTGACCACGCTGGTCGTACGCCACCACCCGGTAGCGGTCGGCGAGCCGGCGGATCACCGGCGCCCAGAAGGCCGTCGAGCAGGTCCAGCCGTGGGCGAGCACGATGGTCGGGGCGGCGGGCTGTCCGTGGATCTCGACGTGCAACCGGATGCCGTCGGCCGAGCGGACGTCCCACACCTGGGCGGGGGTGGGCGGTACGCAGTCGGCGGGGAGGGCCGGGCTCATGTCAGGGCCTCCTCGGCGGCGGAGGCGCCGGTCGCGGTTGCCGAGGAGCCGGTCGCCGTTGCGGCGGCGCCGGTCGCCTCGGCGGCGCGGGGCTTCGGCGGGGTCCGCATGATCAGCTCGTACTCGCCGAGGTCGACCTTGCGGGTGGCGCGGCGGAACGAGGTGGTGGAGCCGGGCCAGAGCACGGTGTTCTTGCCGCTGGCGTCGAGGTACCAGCTGCGGCAGCCGCCGGTGGTCCAGACGGTGCGGTCCATCCGGTGCTGGAGCTCCAGGTTCCAGTGCCGCTGGGCGCGCTCGGTGGGCTGCATCGCGGTGGCGCCGACCGAGCCGAGCGCGGTGAGCGCGTCGATCAGGTAGTTCAGCTGGGACTCGATCATCAGGATCATCGAGCTGTTGCCGAGCCCGGTGTTGGGGCCGATGACGAAGAAGAGGTTGGGGAAGCCGCGCACGGTGGAACCGCGCAGCGCCTCCATGCCGCCCTTCCAGTGTTCGGCCAGGCTGGCGCCGCCGACGCCGAACACCCGGGAGCCGATGGGCATGTCGGTGACGTGGAAGCCGGTGCCGAAGACGATCGCGTCCACCTCGTGCTCGCTGCCGTCGGCGGCGACCAGGGTGGAGCCGCGCACCTCGCGCAGGCCGGAGGCGACCAGCTCGGTGTTGGGGGCGGCGAGTGCCGGGTAGTAGGTGTTGCTCAGCAGGATGCGCTTGCAGCCGATCCGGTAGTCCGGGGTGAGTTTGGCGCGCAGGGCCGGGTCGGCGACGCCCTGGGCGATGTGCCGCTCGGCGAGCTGCTGGACCACCTTCAGCAGGCCGGGCCGGCGGACGAAGGCGTCCACCTGGAGCTCGCGCAGGGCGAACAGGGTGCCGCGGCGGAGCTTGGCGGTCATCGGAAGCCGGTTGTGCAGCCACTTCTCCAGCTCGGTGATGTCGCGGTCGCGGCGCGGCAGGACCCAGGCGGGCGTCCGCTGAAAGACCGTCAACTTGCCGACCTGCGGCTGGATCGAGGGAATGATCTGCGCCGCCGAGGCGCCGGTGCCGACCATCGCGACCCGCTTGCCGGCGAGTTCGTAGTCGTGGTCCCAGCGGGAGGAGTGGAACACCTTGCCGGGGAAGGCGTCCAGGCCCGGCAGGTTCGGGATCTGCGGGTCGGCGAGCGGGCCGGCGGCGGCGACGAGGGCGTCGGCGGTCCACTCGCCGGCCGTGGTGGTGATCCGCCAGCGGGTCTCGTCGGCCTCCCAACGAGCCTTCGCCACCTCGGTGTTGAAGCGCAGATGCGGGCGGAGGCCGAACACGTCGGCGACCTTCTCCAGGTAGGCGCGGATCGCCGGCTGGCCGGAGAAGCTGCGCGGCCAGTCCGGGTTGGGCGCGAAGGAGAAGGAGTACAGGTGGGAGGGGACGTCGCAGGCGCAGCCGGGGTAACTGTTGTCGCGCCAGGTGCCGCCGACCGAGTCGGCGCGCTCCAGGATCACGAAGTCGGTGATGCCGGCACGGCGCAGCCGGACACCGGCGCCGAGGCCGCCGAACCCCGAGCCGATGACCGCGACCCGGACGTGCGGGGCGGGTGCGGCGGGGGCCGCCGTGGCGAGGGCGGGCGCCGGCGCGTCGACGGGCGCGGGCGCCCCGGCGGGGTCGGCGCCCGGGGAGTCCTGGCCGGACGCGCCGGGGCGGGGGCGCTTGGTGCTGGATGCCATGCGGCGTCCTCCTGAGGGTGGGGGCCTGAGGTGCGCACTGCTGCGACGAACCGCCTACATGGTGCCGTGGCGCCGCCGCGATAACCATGCCAGCAATCACTGGCGCGATTGGCAGAGTAGCCCGTGCCACCGGCGGAGGGAAGAAGCCCGGCCACGTCACTTCCCCGATCACCGGTCCTATGCTGAGCGCCGTGGACAAGCTCAGAGCAGCGGCAGGCGACAGGCGACGCGAGTACCGGGTGGAGGAGCTGGCCGAGGCGGCCGGCATCACCACCCGGACCCTGCGCTTCTACCGCGAGCGCAAACTGCTCCAGCCGCCGCGCAAGGAGGGCCGGATCGCCTGGTACGGCGAAGCCCACCTGGCCCGCCTCCGGGTGATCGCCGAACTGCTGGAGCGTGGCCACACCCTGGGCGGCATCGCCGAGTTGATCGGCGCGGGCGAGAGCGGTCAGGACGTCGCCGAGCTGATCGGACTGGAGGCGGCGATCATCGCGCCGTGGTCCGACGAGACGCCGGCCCACGTGGACTGGGAGGAGCTCAAGACCACCTTCGGCGACCAGCTCACCGAGGAGAACACCGCCGAGGCGATCGCCCAGGGCTACATCACGATCGGCGAGGACGGGATCACCCACGTCAGTCGCCGGCTGATGGACGCGACGACGGCACTGGTCGCGGAAGGCGTCCCGCTCTCGGCCGTCCTGGAGGCCAGCCGGCGCTCCCAGGAACACGTGGACGCGATCGCGGAGATCTTCACCTCACTGGTCCGCGACCAGATACTCGGCGCACTCGCCGCCGACACCCCCCTGCCGCCCGGCGAGGCGACCCGGCTGACCGAGCAGATCCTGCGGGTCCGCCCGCTCGCCCGGACCGTCACGGACGCGCAGTTCGCCCTGGCGATGGACCGCCGGGTGCACGCCGAGTACGACGAGCTCCTCCGACAGCGACTTGAGCGGGAGGGCGAGGGCGAGGGCGACGGCGGAGACGGGGGCGAGAGCGGCGGGCGGACGGGCGAGGACCAACCGGGCACGACTGACAGCTGACAATTGACAACTAACAGATGTTGAAATCTGTTAGTTGTCATCTGTCAGCTGTCACTTGTCAGCCGCCCCGGCTGGCCGAGCGTCAGGCCGACCGTTCGTTCGGCGCGTAGCCGGGCCCGCCACCGGGCAGGGATCCCGGCGCCTCGCCGCCTTCCGGAACGGAGTCGCCCGATGCCGCACGCCCTCACCCCCACCACCTCCGCGTCCCGAGCCGCCGCCCTCACCCGCCGAACCCTGCTCGCCGCGGTCTCCGGCCTCGCGCTCGCCGCCTGCACCTCCGGCGGCTCGGGCGGCTCCGGCAGATCCGACGCCCAGGGCGGCACCCCCGGCGCCGGCACCGGGACCCGGACCGTCCGGCACGCGCGCGGCGAGAGCACCGTCCCGGCGCGCGCTGCCCGCGTCGTCGTCCTGGACACCGACGCGCTGGACTCCGCCGTCACGCTCGGCGTCACCCCGGTCGGCGCCACGACCGTCGCCGAGGGCGCGGCGCTGTCCGGGTACCTGCCGGCCGCGCGGCTGGCCGGGACCAAGGCCGTCGGCACCATCGGCCAGCCCAGCCTGGAGGCCGTCGCCGCACTGCGGCCGGATCTGATCCTCAGCAACCAGGTCCGCGACGACAAGCGGTACGACGAGCTGTCGAAGATCGCCCCGACCGTGCTGACCAGGACCACCGGGCCCGCCTGGAAGGAGAACGTGCGACTGCACGCCGAGGCGCTCGGCCGGCAGAGCGAGGCGGCCGCGGCGGAGGCGGCGTACCGGGCCAAGGCGGCTGACCTGGTCGCCGCGCTCGGCGGACCGGAGAAGGCGGCCGCCACCAAGGTGGAGATGGCCCGCTTCCTGGCCGGCGCGCCCACCCGTCTCTACCTCAACGACACCTTCATCGGCTCGGTCCTCAAGGACGTCGGCCTGGGCCGGCCCGCCAATCAGGACAAGGCCGGATTCTCCATGGAGATCAGCCCGGAGCAGGTCGACCAGGCCGCCGCGGACGTCATCTTCTACTCGGTGTACGGCGACGCGGCCAAGTCCGACCGGGCGAAGATCATGGAGGGCTCGCTCTGGAAGAACCTGGACGCGGTGCGCCGCGGCCGGGTCTACCCGGTGGACGACGGCCTGTGGATGCTCGGCATCGGCTACACCGGCGCCGGCATGATCCTGGACCAGATCCGGAGGAGCCTGGCCGGCTGACACCCCCGCACCCGGACACCGCCGCACCCGGCACCGCCACAGACCACGCCCCCCGCAGCCCGGTCCCCAGCGGCGCGGCGCCCCCGTTGGCCGGTCCTCCAACATGATCGAGCGCGCCCGGCCGACTCCGCTGGGTGATCGCACGGTTACCTGGAGGATCCTCCCGGCCGTACGGTCGGAGCTCACCCGCGGTTCGTTGCGGTCACCGGCCGGGCCGGTGGTGGGAGGCGGGCGCCCACACCGGCTCCGAGTGGGGGCACTCCAGGATGTCCGTGGTCATGAGATTCCGTTCGGCGGCGCGGCTGACGGGCGGTGTAGTGCTGCTCTGGTCGCTGCTGGGCCGGCTGCCGAACGCGATGTGCCCGATCGGCACGCTGCTGCTGGTCACCCGGAACACCGACAGCGTCTGGCGCGGTTCGGTGGTGGCCGGGGCGCTGGCGGTCGGTCAGGCGGTCGGCGGTCCGCTGGTCGGGCGGCTCGCCGACCGGCGCGGACAGCGGACGGTCGGGCTGGTCGCGGCGGCCGTGAACACCGTCGCGATCGTGGCGCTGGTCGCCGCCTCCGAGGGCGGGCTCCCGATGGTCTGGCAGATCGCGCCGGCCGCGCTGATCGGGCTCTCCGTCCCGCTGGTCGGCCCGCTGTCGCGTAGCCGGTGGGTCCGACTGGCCGACGGGAACGCCGAGTTGACGTCCTCGATGCTCTCACTGGACGGCATCGTGGACGAGATCAGCTTCACCACCGGCCCCGCGCTGGTCGGTCTGCTCGCCACCCTGGCCTCCCCCGCGGCCGGCCTGCTGACGGCGGCCACGCTGGTCGGCGTCTGCGCCACCCTGTTCGCCCTCCACCCGACCGCCACCCCCGGGTCCGCCGCCCGTACCGCCACCCCCGGGTCCGCCGCCCCCGCCGGGGCCGGGGGCCGGGCCCGGCGCTCCGCCCAGGGCCAGAACACCGACCGCCTGTTGAGCACGCCGTACGTCCTGCTGCTGGCCGGAATGGCGCTGCTGGGCGCCTGCTTCGGCTCGGTGCAGGTCGGGGTGACGGCCACCACGGACTCCCTCGGGCAGCCGGGCGCGGCCGGGCTGCTCTACGGGTTCATGGGCTTCACCAGTGCCTTCGCCGGAATCGCCACCGCCGCCCTGCCGGCGCGCTGGGAACTGCCGCTGCGCCTGCGGGCGGGGACCGGCCTGCTCTGCTCGGCTTCCGTCCTGCTGCTCTTCTCGGGCGGCAGCGCGGGCGCCCTGGCGGCCGCGATCGGGTGCGTGGGCGTGGCCGTCGCCCCGCAGATGATCACCATGTTCGGCCTGGTGGAGCGGACGGTGCCGGCGTCCCGGCTGGGCGAGGCGATGGCGGCGCTGGTCAGCGCGATCATCCTGGCCCAGTCGGCGGGGACGTTCCTGGGCGGCTGGGCCGCCGACCACCTCGGGCCCACCGCGCCGTTCCGGATCACCGTCGCCGCGGCCACGGCCGCCCTGCTGCTCGCCGCGTTCACCGCCACCGACCGCCGGTACCGCCGCCGGGACCGGCCGGCCGAGGGGGACACCAAGACCAGCCCAAGCGACGGCGGTGATTCCCGGCAGATCGCGGAGCCGACGCGTGCGCCGCGTGAAGAGAACGAGGAGCCGGTGCAACCCTCGCGGGCGTAACACCGCGGCCGCTCCCACACGTTAGGCTCAGCCTCCGATGTCCGCGTCGCACCACACGGCGTGGGCATCGAGCCATTCGGGCCGACCGGCAGCCGACGTCCGGACCACGCAGCGGACGGCGCGACGGATCGCGCGCCGGACGACGCGACGGACGGGGCACCTGACGCCGCGCCGGACGTCGGCCCGGAGGCGCACCGGAGGCACCGAAGTACGAAGCACCAAGCACGAAGCACGAAGCACACCGAACGACGAGCCGGCTGACGTACCGGAAGACGTGAGGACGTCCCGGGGACGGGGGAACGGGGAAGCATGAGCGGCGAAGCAGGAGCGGGAGCCGGCGGGGCGGGCGGATACGGCGTCAGCCTGGCGGGTCTGAGCGGCGTGAACGACCAGCTGGCCAAGACCGCCGCCGACATCGCGGCGGCCAAGACCGCGTACACGGGTTCGGCCTGCTACGCGTCCACGGCGTTCGGCGAGTTCGGCGTGGACCAGGCCTGGGCGGCCTTCGACAGCGCGTGGTCGAAGGAGATCTCCGTCACCCAGCGCGCCCTGGACGAGCTGTCGCAGAAGATGTCGACCACCACGCAGAACTACCACGACACGGAGAAGGCGATCGCCGCCGCGCTGGTCCCGGCGGGTGGCCGGTGAGCAAGGTCAAGGATCTGGAGCACGCCCAGCACAGCATCGAGCAGGTCACCTTCTTCCTGCCCGGAATCCACCTGATACAGGGGATCGACCAGGCGCTGGCCGTCCCGGAGCCGGTCGGCGACCCGGCGGCGATACGGGCCCGGGCGAAGGACTACGCGCAGGCGGCCGTCTCCTTCGGCCAGGCCGCGCAGGACCTCTCGGGCATCGCCACCAACCAGCTGCCCGCGGTCTGGACCGGTTCGGTGGCCGAGCACGCCACCCAGGCGATCCACGCCATGTCGGCCGAGACCACCACGTCCAAGGAGAACCTGGAGGCGGCGGCCAAGCTGCTGGACGCCTGGGCCAACGACCTGGAGTGGGCGAAGCGCACCGACGCGGACGGGTGCAGCCGGCTGCGGGCGGCCAGGGAGAAGGCCGAGCACGACCCCGGCGCGTTCGACCCGGACGCGCGGAACGGCGCGCTGGACGGTGTCGGCGCCCGGCTCACGGCCGCGCGGCACGCCGAGAGCTGCGCGACCAGCACCGCCAGCAAGCTCAACCAGCTGACCTCCAAGGCCCGTGCCCAGCGCGCCGGCCAGGGCTCGATCGACCCGCTGGCGGCCGTGGTGCTGGCCACCGAGAGGAACCCGGGCGCGGGCGAGGACGACGGCTACATCCTGACGCCGGGCCAGCTCGACCGGGCCACCCAGACGCTCGGCGTGATGAACGGCGCCGACCAGGCGGCCTTCCGCGCCCTGCTCGCCGACGCCAAGTCCCCCGAGGAGGCCGCCTACCTGTGGAAGGCCCTGGCGGCCGGGCACTCGGTGGCCGACATCCAGAAGTTCGACGCGGGCATCCACCCGCACGGCGACGACCCGGCCTGGCTCGCCCAGCACCTGGTGCCCGCGACCAGCACCAGTGACACCAACCGGGAGTCCTCGGACAACATCGACCTGACCTACCAGGGCCAGCAGGTCAACATCGACGGCTACTCCGTCTACTCGCAGCGCAACGTCAGCGACTGCGTGGCCGCGTCGACCGTGATCGCCCAGGCCAAGCTGGACCCGCTGCTGATGTACCAGCTGACCACCGGCGGCACGCCCGACGTGCCCGGCGCCGACTCCCCGCAGAACTTCGAGCAGCGGCTCCAGAAGACCTACATCGACGAGTACATCGCGGGACAGAAGGCCGACGGCCGGAAGACCTACCCCAAGGAGGACAAGGGCCTCGGCGCCACCGCCCAGACCTACCTGGCCGACAAGGACCTCGGCAAGGCGACCGGCGCCGACTACGAGCACGTGGAGCTGAAGAGCGACGCGGACCGGCGGGCGGCGCTGGCCCGGATCGAGAAGTCCGTGGACGAGGGCCTGCCGGTGCCGATCACCGTCCGCAACGAGGACTCCGGCCACCAGATGATGATCATCGGGCGGGACGGTGACAAGCTGCAGGTGTACAACCCCTGGGGCTTCACCTCCTGGGTGACCGAGGAGCAGTTCGTCAACAGCCAACTCGGCGGACTGACCCCCGGCGACCACCCCCTGAACAAGTCGACCGCCCTGGAGCTGCCGAAATGACCACCGTCCGGCCGGACGCCGAACTGGCGGACCTCGACGTGCCCGCCGCCATCACCCGCGGCCTGCTGCTCACCGGTGGCCCGCGCCAGGCCCTGTTCACCGAGGCCGCCATCGCCGCCGCGCACCGCGCGGAGGCGGCGGACGTCGGCCCGTACCCGCTGGGCTTCCTCGCCCAGCACGTCCGGGCGGGCGGCTTCGCGGCCGCCCTGGCGCTGCCCGAGCCGGTCATCAGCAAGCCCGGCCGCGCGCTGGTCCGCAGCTGGCTGGAGGCCGCCGCGGCGAGCGGCGCCGACCTCGGGCGCGAGCACCTGTTCGCGCGCTGGCTGGCGGAGGTCTCCGCGCTGCTCGCGCTGCGGCGCGACCTGCGGGCGCTCGACGACGAGTGACGCGCCGTCAGGGGACCGGCACATCGGATTGACCCACCGTCCTACGATGTGATCATGATCGAAGGAACGAAGGTGAGGCTGCGCGCGCTGCGCGCCGAGGACGCCGAGCACCATCTCCGGTGGCGCAACGACGCCGAGACGGTGCGCCTCGCGGCCGCCGGTGACCCGTGCTTCGGCCCGGTCACCGCCGAAGCGGTGGGGCTGGCGTTCGACACGATGCTGAAGCTGGTCCCCCGCGAGGCGGCCGTGTTCACCGTCGAGGAGGCGGGGACGGGCCGTGCCATCGGCATGGCCGAGTACCGGGACCTCGATCCGTACGCCGGGGTCGCCACGATCGGGATCCTCATCGGCGAGAAGGAGTTCTGGGGCCGGGGGCACGGCTCGGAGGCCGTGCGGCTGGTGATCGACCACCTGTTCGGCGCGTACGGCCTGCGCCGGCTGGAGCTGGACACCTGGAGCGGCAACGAGCGCGCCGTCCGGAGCTTCACCCGGCTCGGCTTCCGGGAGGAGGGCCGGCGCCGCTCGGCCGTCCTGGTCGGCGGGGAGCGCTACGACCGGGTGCTGTTCGGCATGCTCCGTGAGGAGTGGTCCGCGGCGGCCGCGCGGGGACGGGCCGAGGCCGCCGGGACGGTCCCCGCCTAGGGCCCGGCGAGATCCGCCGGACGGCCCCTGACCGCTGACGGTCCCCCAGCGGCCGTCGACGTCGCCGCTGCCGACGGACGACGGCCGCCGGGGACGCCCCGCCCCGCATACCCCGCGCGGCCCGCACGCCCCGCCCGGCCCGCCAGGTCAGCCACGTCAGCCGGACAGCGCCCGCAGCCCCGCCACGAGCCCCAGCACCGGCCGGACCGTCAGGTCGTCACCGGGCAGGGCCAGTGCCGGATTCACCGGACCCGGGCGAGGAAGAGGTCGGTGAGCTGGTCCATGGCGATCCCGCCGCCGTGCGCGTCCAGGACCTCGGCCGTGTCGGCGAGGGTCCGTTCGAGCCGTTCCGGCGGGAGGACGCGGTAGGCCGAGACCGAGGCGAGGAGCCCCAGGTAGCGCTCGGTGTCGTAGTACCGCTCCTGCCGGTACCGGACGGCCCGGAGGTCGGTGAAGCGGCCGTCCCGGCGGCACTGCTCCTCGGGCCATTCGAGCACGTCCGCCCAGTCGCCGGGCGTCTGTCCGTAGTCGGACGCCGAGGCGCTGTGCGGGGTCTGGCGCAGCCCGTGCCGGCGGTCGACCTCGGCCAGGGCGGCCAGCAGCCGCGGGTCGCGGGTGCCGTGCGGGTTCCAGAACAGGGCCACCGCCCCGCCGGGCGCGAGGGCGTCGTGCACCAGGTCCCACCGCCGTTCCGGGGCCACCCAGTGCCAGGACGTCGCCGCGTAGACCAGCCCGAAGCGGCGGCCGTCCGGCTGCCAGTCCTCGAAACGGCCGGTCTGCACGCGGACCCGCGGGAAGCCCGCGGTGTTGCGCCGCAGCACCTCGGCCATCCGCACGTCGGGCTCGATGCACAGCAGTGGGGTGCCGAGTGCGGCGAACGGCAGGGTGGCCTTTCCGGTGCCGGCACCGATCTCGACCGCCGTCCGGTCGCCCAGCTCCGCGTACGCCAGCACCTCCTCGGCCAGTGCGTCCGCGTAGCCCGGACGGGCGGCGTCGTACAGCTCGGCCACCTCTCCGAAGACCTGGCTGCGCGCCATGTCGAGTCTCGGCTGCTCGGCCATGTGCATCCCCCCACGGTTCGACGGTCGGCGACCCGTCACCCTACCGACGACGCCCGGCCGACTGAAGGGCGCGCGGCGCGGCGACGTGGCGCGAAAGGGCGGCCGAGTGACGTTCAGTCGACGGTCGGCCAGTCCCAGCCGAGCTGGAGGAAGAGGCCCAGGCGGTCCGAGACGCCGCGGAACTCGCTGATCCGGCCGTCGGTCACCGTGAAGACGAAGATCGCCTCGTTCTCGAAGGACCGGCCGGTCGGCACGGGCATCCGGGGGTGGCTGCCGGAGCTGACGCCGCTCTGGGTGACCCGGGCGACGACCTGGTCCCCCTCGGCGATCAGGCCGTCGATCCGGGCGTGGTACGGCGCGAGCGCTTCGAGCTGCATCGCGATGGCGGCGAAGGCGGCGCCCGGCTCGTCCGGCTCGCCGTGAATGATCTTGTTGTGGTCGATCACGTCGGCGGCGAGGAAGTCGCGCAGGTCGGCGAGGCGGGCCTCGTTGAGGGCGACGAAGAAGTCGGTCACCAACTGCTTGTTCTGCTCGACGGTCATGGCTGAACCTTTCCCCACGGCTTCTCTTGCACTGCAAGAACTCTGTTGGGCAGCAGTTTTATCTTGCACTGCAAGAATGTCAAGGGAGGGCCACGGGACAGCGGGCGAGACGCGACACTGGTCCGCATGGTGACCATCCGTTCGCTGACCCCGCAGGACTGGCCGCTCTGGCGCGAGGCCCGGCTCGCCGCGCTCACCGAGGCGCCGCACGCCTTCAGGGCGCGGCTCTCCGACTGGGCGCACGGCGGCGAGCGGCAGTGGCGCGCACGGCTCGCGACGGCCGAGGCCTGCCACCTCGTCGCCCTGCTCGACGGCCGGGTCGTCGGGCTGGCCGGTGGGGTGCCCGGCCCGGACGGGACGGCGCAGCTGCGGTCCGTGTGGGTCGGGCCCGAGGTCCGGGGGCGCGGCGTCGGGGACCGGCTGGTCGCGGCGGTCGAGGCGTGGGCGCGGCGGTCGGGCGCCACCACGCTGACGCTCGCGGTGCTGCCGGGCAACGACGCCGCCCTCGCGCTCTACCGCCGCCACGGCTTCGTCGCCGCGGACGCGCCGGGGCTCCGGCCCGACGGCGCCACCGGGGAACGGGTGATGGCCAAGCCGCTGGGCTGACGCCCGGACGGAACCGCCCCGCGCCCGTGCGGACCCCACCCCGCGCGCCGCCGGGCGCCACCGGCCGGAAGACCGGCGACCGGCCGTAGCCGGGGCGCGTGGACGGCCCGTCAACGCCCGCGTCCACCAGACGTCCACGGGCCTCGGCCACTGCCGGCGGCGGTCAGCCCGGCGCGACCGCCGGGAAGGTCCGGCGCAGCCTGGCCAGCAGTTCAGCGGCCGCCGGGGTGGCCGGGCCGTCCGCCGGCCAGGCGACGGCGATGCGGCCGCGCAGCGCGGGGTCGGCGAGGCGCCTGGTGCGGATGCCGAGGGCGGCGCCGTGCTCGGCGGGGAGGTCCGGGAGGACGGCCAACCCCAGCCCCGTCGCGGCGAGTCGGGCGAGCAGGGGTGGGGACGAGGCCTCGAAGGCGATCCGCGGCTCGATGCCGGCGTGGGCGCAGGCGCGTTCCAGGACGGCGCGCAGGCCGGTCCCGCGCGGCAGGCTGATCAGCGGGCGGTCGGCGAGCGCGGTGACCGGCAGGGGGGCGTCGTCGGCCAGCACCGGGTCGCCGACGGCGGCCGCGGCGACCAGCGGGGTGTCCACGACCACCTGCAGTCCGATCCCGGGCGGGGGCTGCTCGTCCAGGAGTCCGACGATCGCGATGTCCAACTCGCCCCGGCGCAGGGCGGCGAGCATCTGCTCGGAGGCGGACTCGGTCAGCGAGATCTCGACGCCGGGGTGGTCCCGGTGGAAGCCCGCGAGCAGGTCGGCGACCGCGAACTCCTCGGTGGCGGCGCCGGCGACCAGGCCGATCGCGACCTGACCGCGGACCAGCCCGGCGTACTCGTCCGCGGTCTGCCGGATGCCCGCCACCGCCGCCAGGGCCGCCCGGACGTACGGGAGGACGGCCTCGCCGACCTCGGTGGTGGTCACCGTGCGGCCCGAACGGTCGAGCAGCCGGTGGCCCAACTCGCGTTCCAGCTGCCGGATCTGGGCGCTCACCCCGGGCTGGGCGAGGTGCAGCCGGGCCGCCGCCCGGGTGAAGTTGGCCTCCTCCACCACGGCGGCCAGGTAATGCAGCTGACGGAGCTCCATAAGCGGGGATTCTAGTGAGCAGAACAACCGGCTCTTGGACTTGTGCGACCGGCCCCGGGCAGGCTGGTGATCATGGGAAGCAGCACCACGACGACCGTCCGGGCCGCCATCGCCGCCGAGCGCCGCGAGTTGGCCGACGTCCTCGACAGCCTCACCCCCGCACAGTGGGACGCGCCTTCGCTCTGCGCGGGCTGGCGCGTGCGCGAGGTGGCCGCACACATGAGCACCGGGTTCCGCCACTCGCTCCCGCGCACCGTGCTCGACCTCGCCCGGGCGGGCGGCAGTCTGCACCGGATGACCGACCGGGTCGCCCGGCGCGACGCCGCCGCGCTCGGTCCGCGCCAACTGGCCGCCGCCCTGCGGGAGAACGCCGGCCACCCGTGGACCCCGCCGGTCGGCGGGTTCACCGCCGCGCTCGGGCACGACGTCGTCCACGGCCTGGACATCACCGTCGCGCTCGGCCTCGACCGCCGGGTGCCCGCCGACCGGCTCCGGCTGCTCCTGGACGCCGTCACCCCGAGCAGCCTGCGCTTCTTCGGCGCCAGGCTGGACGGGACCGAGCTGCTCGCCACCGACCTGGACTGGTCCTACGGGAGCGGGCGCACGGTGGAGCGGCCGGCCCAGGAGCTGCTGCTGCTCGCCTACGGGCGGAGGTTGGATCCCTGACGGGGGCTCGGGAGCTCGGCCGGGCCGGGGCCGGCGCCGGCCCCGGCCCGGCTCGGACCCGGCTTCGACCTCGGGGCGCGGCTGCCGACGCCGTCGCCCGCCACCAGCCGTCCCGGGTCCGTCCCGGGTGGTGGCGGTGAGCGTCACGGAAGGTCCAGGACGGGGCGGACGGACATGCTGTCGAAGAGGTCGTCACCCTCGGGGCCGTGGAGGAACTCGGCCGTGTACGGGTTGCGGTTGGCGGTGGCCAACGGCAGCCAGGCCAGCAGGCGGCCGTACCCGCCGCACTCCGACTCGCCGCCGTCGCCGCCGTGCACGGCGGTCGGGTCGGTGCTCAGCTCGCTGCGGTAGGTGTCGTAGGCGATGCGCAGGCCGAAGGCGTTCGGCTGCCGCTGCGGGCCGTCGGGGGACGTGTACGGGGTGCTGTCGAGCGGACAGTCGTCGCCCCAGCGGAACAGGGTGGCCGCACCGGCGCCGCAGGCGTGTTCCCACTCGTCGGCGGTCGGCGGCCGCAGGCCCCGGGCGGCGAGGAGGGCGGGCAGGTCGGCGGGCGCTTCGGTCAGGTCCTCGTCCGTCACGGCCATCAGTACGGTGGCCAGGGTGACGGTGCGGCGCGGGCTGAGCAGCTGCGCGAGGTGGGCGCGCAGGTCGGGGCCGTAGCCGAAGCCCTGCGACAGGCTCGCGGCGTAGTCGGCGGCCTGGGCGGGCGTGGGCCGCCAGGCGTCCAGGTCGAAACCGACCGGCACCCGGCCGCCCGGGATCAGCGCGAACTCCTGCCCGTCCCGGTCGATCCGGACGCGGTGCAGCGGCGCGCCGAGGTGGTCGGCGGTCTCGACGGCGGTGACCCGGCCGCCCACGGCGTCCGCCGCCGAGGCGGCGAAGCTGCGGGCGGCCGGCAGGTCGTAGGCGCGCCACCGGTCGAGGCTGAGGTCGGCGAGAGACATGGGCGGGAGTGTGCCACGCACGGCCGACAGCGCGCCCCGCAGCCCGGCGCGCGCTCGCCCTGGCCCGGTCGGGCGCGGGTCAGGCCCGGTCGGGCGCGGCTCAGGCGGTCCAGGTGCGGGTGCAGAGCACCAGGCGGTAGCCGTCCGGGTCGGCGACGGTGACACCGTACTCGTCCCAGTAGGGGTTGTGGGCGGGGACACGGGCGCCGCCGGCGGCCTCCAGGCGGGCGACCACGGCCTCGTCCACCGGCGTGCCGAGGTAGAGGACGAACAGGTCGTCGACGGTCGGCGTCGGTTCGAGGGGGTGCTCGGGGTCGTGGGTGAGCTCGAAGTGCCAGGTGCCGCCGGGCAGGCCGACCATCAGCAGGTCGTGCTCGCCGGGGACGCGTTCGGTGCTGCGCCAGAGCACGGAGAGGCCGAGGCCCTCGACGTAGAAGCGCTCGGCGGCGGCGAGGTCCCGGGAGGGACGGGCGACGCGGATCCGCGTCGTAGTGTCGATCATGCGATGAGCGTACTGCGGAGGCCTTTTGAGACTGCCGATCCGCCAGGCTCCCGATGAAGCCGGTATTCAGACTGAGCATCAGTTCCGAGCGAGCGCCGGAGCGGTCGTCAGAGGCGCCGCAGCCGCTCCTCGTCGGGCGTCCGGGGACAGGTGACGCAGGCGGCGTCGGGGCGGATCGCGTAGTAGAGGCAGCAGCCCAGGCGGGTCCGGGTGTGGTGATTGCGGCCGTCCGGGCCGTGCAGGGTGCGGAACTCGGCGGCGCCGAGGAGTGGTTGGGTGCCGCCGGGGAGGACGGCACCCGCGGCCCGCACCGCCGCGGTCTCCGCGTCCGTGCCCGACTCCGCGCCCGTGCCCGTGCCCCCGTGCGCTCCCGCGGGTGTGCCCGCGGGTGTGCCCCCGGGAGCGCCACGGCCTTCGGCACCACCCGGGGCGGCGGCGTCCAGCATCCGCCCGAGGTACCAGATCGCGGAGGCCAGGTCGTCCGTGACCATGCCCCAGAGTGCCCGGGCGCCACGCCGGGTGGGGCCGGCGAAGGCGGTGAGCAGCGGTTCGACGTGGCTGACGACGGCGGCGCGCAGTTCGGCGCGGAGCTCGTCGTCCCCGGGGAGCGTGACGTGGGTGCGCGGGCGGAGCGCGAGATCGCCGGTGGGGGCGTGCAGCCAGAGATCCGCGCCGTCGATCGCGGGCACGCGGCGGCCGAGGTGCCAGGGCCCGGCGATCAGCACGCAGACCGACCAGAGGTAGTGGTGCAGCAGCCGGGAGGCGGCGACGTGCGGGCGCGGGGCGGCGCCGTGCTCCGCGGCGACCGGGGCGATCCGGGCGGCCTCGCCGGCCAGCGCGGCGTCCAGCGCGACCGGGTCGGCGGCCAGTTCGGCCGCGGAGTACCAGCCCTGAGCACGCGTCGGGTCCGGTTCGCCGTCCTCGACCAACCTGACCCGCAGGACGGGGCAGAGCTCCAGCAACCGCCGGTAGTCCGTACGGAGAGGGGACGGGCCCCGGCCGGTGGCGGGCATGGGTGCGATACCCAAGATCATCGGCACTCCCGAGATCGGATAAGGTGAGGCTCACCTTATAGGCACTCGGAGCCCGCTCCGGACGCGGCGCCACCCGGTCCGCGAACGCGAGACGAACTTGACGAGGTTAGGTTTGCCTAACCTAATATCTGGCTCGTGCTCACCACCGACCAGCCGGCCTCCCCAGCTCCGGCCGCGCCCCGGACCTCGGCGGTTCGGCGTCCCCTGCTGCTGGCCGCCGGAGTCGTCGTACTCCTGCTCTGCGCCACTCTCAGCCTCGCGCTCGGCTCCCGCTCCGTCCCGCTGTCCACCGTGATCGACGCCCTCACCGGTGCCGAGCACGGCGGTGACGCCGACGTGGTGACGGGCCTCCGCGTCCCCCGGACCGTCATCGGCCTGGCCGTCGGCGCCGCGCTCGGCGTCGCCGGGGCGGTCGCCCAGGGCGTCACCCGCAACCCGCTCGCCTCGCCGATCACCCTCGGCATCAACGCCGGCGCGGGCTTCGCCGTGGTCGCCGCGATCTACACCCTGGACCTCACCCGGCCGATCGAGTACATCTGGTTCGCCTTCGCCGGCGCGGCGGTCGCCGCGGTCGCCGCGTACGCGATGTCCCGGCGCGGCGGGGACCTCGACCCGGTCCGGCTGGCGCTCGGCGGCACCGTGCTCACCGTGGTGCTCACCTCGTGGACGTCCGCGCTGATGCTGGCCAGTCACCGCACGCTGGACGAAGCCCGGTTCTGGCTGGCGGGCTCGGTCGCCGGACGGCACCTGGACACCCTGACGCCCGTCCTGCCCTTCCTCGCCCTCGGCCTGATCGGCGCCTTCGCCGTCTCCCCCGCCCTCAACGCGCTGGCACTCGGCGACGAGGCCGCGCAGTCGCTCGGCGTCCCGGTGGCCCGGATCCGGGTGCTCGGCGGCCTGGCCGTCGTCCTGCTCGCGGGCGGCGCGGTCGCCGTCGCCGGACCGGTCGCCTTCATCGGGCTGGCCGCGCCGCACCTGGTCCGCCCGTTCCTCGGCAACGACCACCGCTGGCTGCTGCCCGGCTGCCTGATCGCCGGTCCGGTGCTGCTGCTCGCCGCCGACGTGCTGGGCCGCGTGGTGGCCCGGCCGTCCGAGATCGAGGTCGGCATCGTGACCGCCTTCCTCGGCGCGCCGCTGCTCGCCGTACTGGCCCGGAAGGTGGCCCGATGACCGCCCTGGCCTCCCCCACCGATCCCACCAGAACCGCCGCCACCGCCGCCACCGCCGCCACCGCAGCCCCCACCGCCGTCGCCGCCACCGCCCCGGCGCGCAGCACCGCGGCCCGCCGCCGGGCCCGCACCGCGGCCTGGTCGCTGCTGGCCGCCGCGCTGCTGGTGCTGCTGACCGGCGTCGCGCTCGGCACCGGCCAGGTGAAGATGTCGGTCTGGGACGCGCTGCGCGCCCTGGTCGGGGCCGGCGACGCCGGAAACGTCCTGGTGGTGCAGGAGTTCCGCGCCCCCCGGGTGGTCTCGGCGCTGATCGCCGGCGCCGGACTGGCGGTGGCCGGCTCGATGCTGCAGCGGCTCTTCCGCAACCCGCTCGCCTCCCCCGACACCGTCGGCGTCACCGGCGGCGCGTCCTTCGGCGCCGTGCTGATGCTCGCCACCGGCGCCTCGCAGGAGCTGATCCCGCTCGCCGCGCTCGGCGGCGGCCTGCTGGCCGCGCTGCTGCTCGGCGGCTTCGCCTGGCGCTCGCGGATGGCGGTGACCCGGCTGGTGCTGGTCGGGCTGGCCGTCCAGCAGGGCCTGGCCGCCGCCGTGAACCTGATGATCGTACGGTTCCCGGCCGAACTGGCCGCCTCCGCGATGCAGTGGACCACCGGCTCGCTGTACGGGCGGAACTGGACCGAGGTCTGGATCGGCGGCACCGCCGTCGCGCTCACCGCGGCCGTCGTGCTGCTCGCCCAGCGCCGGGTCGCCGTGCTCGACCTCGGCGACGACTCGGCCGGCGGGCTCGGCCTCAACCCGGGCCGCGACCGCGTCCTCCTGCTGCTGCTCACCATCGCGCTGGCCTCGCTGGCCGCCGCCCTCACCGGGCCGGTCGCCTTCGTCGCACTCGCCGTCCCGCACCTGGTCCGGCTGCTCGCCGGGCCGCCCACGCTCGGCACGCTCGGCCTCACCGCGCTCACCGGCGCCGTGCTGCTGCTCTCCTCCGACCTCCTCGTGCTGCACGTGATCCCCGTCCACGGCCTGCCGGTCGGTGCCGTCACCGCCACGCTCGGCGCGCCCTGGCTCCTGGTGCTGATGATCCGCCAGGGCCGGCTTCCCCAGAGGAGCAACTGATGACCACCACCCCGGAGAACCGGCTCGCCGCCCACGGCCTGCACCTGCGCTACGGCAACCGGGTGATCGTGGACGGGCTCGACCTCGAACTGCCCGGCGGCGCGGTCACCGCGATCGTCGGCCCCAACGCCTGCGGCAAGTCCACCCTGCTGCGCGGGCTCGTCCGGCTGCTCGACCCGGCCGCCGGCACCGTCACCCTGGACGGCTCCGACATCCACCGGATGCCCGCCCGGGCGCTCGCCAAGCGGATGGGCCTGCTGCCGCAGCAGCCGGTCACCCCCGAGGCGATCACCGTCGAGGCGCTGGTCCGGCTCGGGCGGTTCCCGCACCAGCGGATGCTCAGCCCGTGGTCCAAGGCCGATCAGGCCGCCGTCGACGACGCGCTGGCCCGCACCGGCACCGACGTGCTGCGCGACCAGCAGGTGGACCGGCTCTCCGGCGGCCAGCGCCAGCGCGCCTGGATCGCCCTCGCGCTCGCCCAGGACACCGAGCTGCTGCTGCTCGACGAGCCGACCACCTTCCTCGACCTCCGGCACCAGCTGGACGTCCTCGACCTGGTCGCCGACCTGCACGCCGAGGCCGGGCGCACCGTCGTCATGGTGCTGCACGACCTCGGGCAGGCCGCCCGGTACGCGGACCACCTGGTCGTCCTCAAGGACGGCAGGCTCGCCGCCGCCGGGGCGCCCACCGAGGTGCTGACGGCCGAACTGGTGGAGGAGGTCTTCCAGGTGGCCTGCCAGGTCGTGCCCGACCCGGAGACCGGCACGCCGCTGGTCGTGCCCCGGGCGCGGACGAGACGGCCCGCCGCCGTCACCGGCTGATCCCGCCGGCGACTCGCCGCCCCCGGTCATCGCCTCACTCACGCCACCGCCTTCCGAACGCCACCACCCCCGCACGCCGCCGCCTCCCGCACGGCGCCCAAGCCTTCCGGCCGGCCCAACGCTCACCGCGCGGGCCGAGCCGGTGTCCCACCCTGCCCGGAACCGTCCGGCAACCCCCGCACCAGAGACAAGGAAGCCGTCATGAACCGCACCGTCCGCGCCCGCAGACTCCCCGTCGCCGTCCTCGCCGTCGCGCTCTCCACCACGCTGCTCGCCGCCTGCGGCGGCAACGGCGACGGCAAGGACGCCGCCAAGCCGGCCGGCGACGCCGCCCCGGCCTCCGCCGGTTCCGCCGCCGTCTTCCCGCGCACCGTCACCCACGCCGCCGGCACCGCGGAGATCAAGGCGCAGCCCAAGCGCGTCGTGGTCCTGGACAGCGGCGAGCTGGACGACGTCACCCTGCTGGGCATCACCCCGGTCGGCGCGGTCTCCCCGCACATGAAGACCGAGGGCGGCTTCCCCGGCTACCTCAAGGACAAGATCAAGGACACCAAGGACGTCGGCCCGATGAACGAGCCGAACCTGGAGCTGATCGCCTCCCTCAAGCCCGACCTGATCCTCTCCTCGAAGGTCCGGCACGCCAAGGTCTACGACAAGCTCAACGCCATCGCTCCGACGGTGCTGGCCGAGACCACGGGCTTCCCGTGGAAGGAGAACCTCGCCCTGTACGCGCAGGCGCTCGGCAAGGAGGCGGAGGCCAAGAAGGCGCTCGCCGACTACGAGGCCCGCGCCGCCAAGCTCGGCGAGGCGATCAAGGCCAAGTACAACGGCACGGCCCCGACCGCCTCGGTGGTCCGCTTCGTCGCCGGCCCGACCCGGCTCTACCAGAAGCAGTCGTTCAGCGGTGTCGTGCTGAAGGACGCCGGCCTGGGCCGCCCGGCCTCGCAGGACGTCGACAAGTCGATGCTGGAGGTCAGCGCCGAGCAGATCAACCAGGCCGACGCCGACCTGGTCTTCGTCACCGTCGCCGACGACCCGACCAAGACCAAGCAGAGCGAGGTCCAGGGCACCCCGGTCTGGCAGGGCCTGAACGCCGTCAAGAACAACAAGGTGTTCAACGTCCCGGACGAGACCTGGATGTCCGGCATCGGCGTCCAGGCCGCCGAGGCCATGCTCGACGACATCGCCAAGGCCACGGGCGTCGACGCGCCCAAGTAGCCCCCGCCCCGCAGCCCTCGCACACGGGGGTGGTGCCGCCCCCACCGGGCCACCCCCGCCCCGCTCCCGCCCCACCGGAGGACCTCCCATGCGGCTCTACCTGCTCGCCCTCAACCCGACCGACTCCGTCACCCACGGCTTCCTCCCCGCCGCCGCCCGGCTCGGACTCGACGTCACCGTCCTCACCGACCACGCCGAACCGCACCGGCGCGACTACGCCCGGCTGGAGCCCGCGCCCGAGGTGGTCGAGTGCGAGGTCCGGGACTTCCGCGAGGTGATCGGGCTGATCTCCCGGCACCACACCGCCGGGGCGCCGTTCGCGGTGTTCACCAACAGCGACCACCTGCAGACCCAGACCGCTCTCGCCGCCCAGTACTTCGGGCTCCCGGCCAAGGACTGGAAGGCCACCCTGCGGGCCAAGAACAAGGGCGAGCTGCGCCGCCACCTGGCCGCCGCCGGCCTGGACACCGTCCGCTCGGCCGAGCTCGACCCCGGCCAGGACCCGTCCGTGCTCCGCGGATCCGGCCTGCCGTTCCCGGTCGTGGTGAAGCCGCGCGAGGGCGTCGCCAGCGAGGACGTCTCGCTGGTCGCCGACGCCGACGAGCTGGAGCGGCGCTGCAAGGAGGTCCAGCACCGCCGGCCCGGGGCGGCCCTGGTCGTCGAGGAGTTCCTGGAAGGGCAGTTGTGCACGCTGGAGACGCTCGGCGACGGGCGGCGCCGGCACGTCCTCGGCGGTTTCCGGACCAGGCTCTCCCCTCCCCCGGACTTCATCGAGGAGATGCTGGAGTTCGTCCCGGCCCATCCGGCGGCGGTGGTGGAGCAGGTCCTCGCCCAGCTCGACGTGATCGGCGTCGGACTCGGCGCCTGCCACACCGAGTTCGTCGTCCAGCCGGACGGCCGGGCCCGGATCATCGAGGTCAACTACCGGGCCATCGGCGACCAGTGCGACCTGATGCTCGCCGAGATCCTCCGCATCCCGCTGTTCGAGCACATCCTCGCCGCCCACCTCGGCCGTGAACTCCCGGCCGACCTCGGCGAGTTCTGTGCCGCCACCACGCTGCGCGCCCGCAACGAGGCGGTCCTCGCCGACCGGGCCGGCACCCTCACCGAGGCACCCGGACCGTACGACGAGGACCGCGACGGCGTCCGCCTGGCCTACCGGCCGCACCGCCCGCTCGGCGAACGACACGAGCTCTACCGCACCAACCGGGACTACCTGGGCGTGATCTGGGCCGTCGGCCCCGAGCAGGACGCCGTGGACGCCGCCGTCGCCCGGTTCACGGCCGCCAACCGCTGGGTGATCACGCCGTGAGGCCCCCGCACACCACGCACGCCATGAACGCCGTACGCGCCGTGAACGCCATGCGCGCCGTGGACGCCACGGACCCCGTCGACACGGCGGGGCAGTTGACGCTCCGGGTGCTCTCCGCGCTGCTGCGTGAGGACGTGCTCGGCCTGCGCGGCCGCGGCGCCGTCGAGGAGCGGGCCGACGGCCGCTGGCTGGTCCTGGCCGGGGCCGGACTCGCGCTGCCCGTCGCCGAGGACGGCTTCCAGAGCGAGTACGCCGCCCGGCTGCCGCTGCTCGAGTACCACGGCGCCCAACTCACCGACCTCGACGCCGTCCTGGCCACGCTCGCCGGACTCGCCGACGCCGAGGACCGGGACGGCTGGATCGCGTTCGCCGAGGAGTGCCGGCAGACCCTCGCCACCATGGAACTGCACGACCGGGTCCGCGACGAGGTGCACACCGCGCTCACCGACCTGTACGGCGCCGACCCCGCGTACTGGACGGGCCTCGGCGCCTCCCTCGGCCAGGACACCCTCGCCGCCCACCTCGACCACCCCGTCTACCCGACCGCGCGCGGGCGCTCCGGACTCACCGAGCCGCAACTACGCGCTTTCGCACCGGAGTTCCACCCGGCCTTCGAGCTCCGCTGGCTCGCCGTGCCGGCCGACGCCGTGCGCCGGGCGGGCGACCCGCCGCCCAGCTGGTGGCCCACCCCGGCGTGGCTCGGCCTCGACCTCCCCGGCGACTGGCACACCCTCCCCGTCCACCCGCTCTCCGTCGGCGCACCGCTCGACGAGGCACTGGCCGCCCTCGGCCTGACCGGGCGGGCGGTGCTCGCCGACCGGCCGTACCTGACCGTCCTGCCGACCCTGTCCATGCGCACCGTCGCCGTCGCCGACGACCCCGCCTGCCACCTGAAGCTGCCGCTGGCCACCGCCACGCTGGGCCTGAAGAACCGCCGCACCATCAAGCCCGGCGTGCTGCCCGACGGCGCGGCCGGCCAGCGCCTGCTGGAGACCGTCATCGGCCTCGAACCGCGGTTCGCCGCGACGATCCTGCACGCCGACGAGCAGTGCTACACGGAAACCGGCCACGAACTGCTGGCCGCCCTGCTGCGCCGCTACCCCGCCGGGCTCGACGACGCCGTGACCGTCCCCCTCGCGTCGCTGCTGGCCCCCGCGCCCGGCGGCCGACTGGTCGTCGACCACCTCGCGGACCGCTTCTACGACGGCGACCCGGTCGCTCTCTACGACGCCTTCCTCACCCTGCTGCTCGACTGGCAGACCACGCTCTTCCGCTACGGCATCGCCCTCGAATCGCACCAGCAGAACACCTCGCTGGTCCTGGACGCCGCCGGAGCCGCCGACGGCGGAACCAGGCTGCGGCTGCTGTACAAGGACAACGACGGCCCCCGGATCCACGGCCCCCGCCTGGCCGCCGCCCTCGGAGAACTCGCCCCAGACCCGGCCGAGTTCGACGATCACGCGCGGATGTTCGGGGACACCGACCGGCCGCTCACCGACCTGTTCACCACCATCACCGGCCACCTCTGCACCGGCTCCCTGGCCTTCGGTCTCGCCGCCCACGGACGCGCCGGACTCGGCGAACTGCTGACCCTGCTGCGCAAGCGGCTGGCCGAGGCCCTCGACCGGCTCGGCCCGGCCGGCGAACCGCTGCGCACCGCCCTGCTGGACGCCGAACGGCTGCCGGTCAAGGCGATGGTCACCGCCGGCACCCTGCTGAGCAAGCAGCGCTCCGGCGCCACGGACATCAACAAGCACTACACCGACGGCCCCAACTACCTGCTGCCGCGGGCGTTCCCGCTGCAGGCGGACCCCCGGTGACGGTCGACGCGCTGGCGCCGCACTCCGGCAGCGGCACCAGCCACCCCCGCGGCCTCGGCCGCCGCCAGGTGCACGCGGTGGCGGCCTGCTACTTCGTCGCCTCCTTCGCGGCGCTCGGCCTGCCGCCGTACCTGACGGCGATCCTGCCCGCGCTCGGCGACCCGCAGGGCCGGTGGGCCGGCGTGCTCTACATCGTGCCGACGGTGTTCAGCGCCCTCGGTGCCCCGCTCTGGGGGCGGCTCGCCGACCGGTTCGGCCGCAAGCGGCTGCTGCTGCGCGCCCAACTCGGGCTCACCGTCTCGTTCCTGCTGGCCGGGGCCGCCGACGACCTGCCCGCGTTCACCCTCGCGCTCGTCCTCCAGGGCTTCCTCGGCGGCACCTTCGCCGCCACCAACGGCTACCTGGCCGCCGCGCTCGAAGGCCCGCGGCTCTCGCGGGCGCTCACCCTGATGCAGGGCAGCGCCCGGGCCGCCCTGGTCGCCGCGCCGGTCCTGGTCGGGGCGCTGTCCCCGTGGATCGACCCGCACCGGCAGTACCTGCTGATGGCCGTCCTGCCGCTGGCCGCCGCCGCGCTGCTGTCGCTGCTGCCGGAACCGGCGCGGCCGCCGGCCCGGGCAGCGGGCCCGGGTGAGGGCCCGGCTGACGGCCTCGGCGAGGGACTGGGTGAGGGCCTCGCCGAGGGTCTGGGCGACGACCGGGGTGACGCCCGGGGCTCCGGGCCGGGCTGCGGTGCGAGGCCCGCCGCCGGGGCCGCACCGGGCGGACGGGCGCCGCTCGCGGTGCTGTACGCCCTCGAATTCGCCTTCGTCTTCGCGACCGTGATCTCCTTCCCCTACCTGATATCCCTCGCGCAGGACCGGCTGCCCGGCGTCTCCGGCACCACCACCGGCGCGCTGTTCGCCCTGCCGCACCTGTGCTACCTGGCGTTCGCCGCCCGCACCCACACCGCCTTCCTCGCCCGCCCGCACACCGGCATCGCGCTCGGCTTCGGCCTCGTCGCGCTCGGCCTGGCCGGGCACGCCGTCACCGACTCGCTGCCCGCGTTCGTCGCCGTCCGGCTGCTGCTCGGCGCCGGGCTCACGCTCGGCCTGGTCTGCCTCTCCGTGCTGGCCGCCGAGGCCGCCCGGGGCCGGGCACCGGGCCGGATGTTCGGCACCCTCGAGTTTGTCTCCAAGGGCGGCGCCGTGGCCGCCGGCGCCGTCGCGGCGCTGGCCAACGCCCGCTTCGGCGCCGCCGCCCCCGTGCTGGCCGGTACCGTCGCCGCCGGGCTGGCCGCCGCCGCGGCCGCCGCACTCACCCTCCCGCCCCGCAAGCGTTGGAGTCCCCGATGATCCACGAACTGCCCGAAGCGACCGAACTCGCCGAGCGGCCCGAACTGCCCACCGCCGACCAGGCCGTGGCCCACACCCTGCTCAACTGCGTGCTGCGCGAGGTATCCGCGCCCGAGCACCAGACCGCCGTCACCGACGGCCGCCTGCTGCTCCGCCTCCCCCGGCGCGGCGTCCTGCTCCGGGTCGCCCTGCGCCGCACCTCGCTGCTCGGCGCACACCGGTTCACCGGCCCGGTCGAGCGGGAACAGGCCGACGGCTGGCACGCGCTGGACTGGCGCGAGCTGGCCGGCTACGTCCAGGACGAGCTGGAGCTGCGCACCGGAACGGTCAACGAGGAGTTCCTGGACCAGGTGGCGTCCAGTCACCAGGGCGTCGCCGCCGGGCTGGAGCACCGCCCCGGGGCGGGGAGCGACCGCTACCTGGAGTCCGAGCAGGCCCTGCTCTTCGGCCACCGGTTCCACCCCGCGCCCAAGTCCCGCTCCGCCGAACGCGGCGACTGGCGGGCGTACGCGCCCGAGTCACGGGCGGCGTTCCAGCTGCGGCACCTGGCCGTGCGGCGCGAGCTGATCGCCGAGGCCGCCACCGACCCGGCGGCGACCGCCCTGCTCGACGGGCTGCGCGAGGTGCCGGCCGGCCACCGACTGCTGCCCGCCCACCCCTGGCAGTACCAACTCCTCGCCGACCACCCGCTGTTGCGCGGTGCGCTGGAGCGCGGGGACGTCCTCGACCTCGGCCCCGGCGGCGCGCCGTTCGCCGCCACCGCCTCGGTCCGCACCCTGCACGGCGCCGGCGCGTTCCTCAAGTTCAGCCTCAACGTGCGGATCACCAACTGCCTGCGCAAGAACGCCGCCTACGAGCTGACCGGCGCCGTCGCACTGACCAGGCTGCTCGGCCCCGCGCTCACCGACCTCGCCGGACGCTTCCCCGACGCCGCGGTGCTGCGCGAACCCGCCTACCGCACCCTCGCCCTGCCCGGCGCGGACGGCCGCCCGGACCGCGCGCTCTACGAGGGCTTCGGCCTCATCGTCCGGGAGGGCTTCGCGGACCTGCTGCGCCCCGGCGTCACCCCGCTGCTGGCCGCCGCCGTCGCCGACGAGCACCCGACCAGCTCGGCGCACGTCTCCGCGCTGCTCGGACCGGACGCCGGGGTGCGGGACGCGCTCGACTGGTGGGCCGCCTACCTGCGACTGCTCGTGCCGCCGGTGCTCGCCGCCTACTTCGACCACGGCGTGGTGCTGGAGCCGCACCTGCAGAACGTGCTGATCGGCGTCGGCGCGGACGGCCGGCCCGCCCAGGTGCTCTTCCGCGACCTCGAGGGCACCAAGCTCGTCCCGGAGCGGAACGCCGCCCTGCTCGCCGCCCTGCCGCCCGAGGTGGCCGGCCCGATGGCCTACGACGCCGAGCGCGGCTGGGACCGCGTCGTCTACTGCCTGCTGGTCAACCACGTCGCCGAACTGCTCGCCGCCCTCGCCGACCGCCACCCGGAGGCGGAGGGCGCGCTCTGGGAGGCCGTCCGGCGCGTCCTGGAGGAGTACGCCGCCGCGCACGGCCGCCCGCCCCGGCTGCGCGCCCTGCTGGCCGGTGTGCCGCTGCCCGCCAAGGCCAACCTGCTGACCCGCTGGAAGCGCCGGCCCGACCGCGAGGCCGGCTACGTCCGGCTGCCGTCCCCGCTCGCCCGCACCGTCCTCGCGGAGGCCGCGCAGCTGCCGGCCCGGGGTGCGCGCACGCCCGCCTGGAGTGCCCGATGACCGACCACACCGCCACCGCGGATTCGTGGACCACCGACGCCGTCCGCCGGCACGTCGCCGGGCTGGCGCCGGACGCGCTGCCCGCCTTCGTCCACGACCTCGCGGCGCTGCGCGCGCACGCCGCCGCCGTCCGGGCCGCGCTGCCCGAGCGGGTCGAGCTGTACTACGCCGCCAAGGCCAACCCCGACGCTCCGCTGCTGACGGCGCTGCGGGGTGCGGTCGACGGCTACGAGGTGTCCAGCGGCGGCGAGTTGGCGCACGTCCGGGCGGCCGTGCCGGGCGCGCCGCTGGCCTTCGGCGGGCCGGGCAAGACGCCTGCCGAGATCCTGGCCGCGGTCGACGCGGGGGTGCACCGCTGGCACGTCGAGAGCGAGCAGGAGCTGCACCGGCTCACCGCCGTCCTCACCGACCAGCGGCCGGAGGCCTCGGTGGACGTGCTGTTGCGGGTCAACCTGCCGGTGGGCGCGGGCGCGTTGGACACGGTGGCCCTCGCCATGGGCGGCCGCCCGACCCCGTTCGGCCTCGACCCGGACCGCGCCGAGGCCTGCGTCCGGCTGCTCACCGACCCGCTCGGCCCGTTCGGCCCGCTCCGCGGCCGGCTGCGGCTGCGCGGCGTGCACGCCCACCTGGCGAGCGGGCTGGCGGCGGCGGAGCATCTGGCCGTCGCCGAGCAGGTCGTGGGCTGGGCGGTCCGGCTGGCGGAGCGGCACGGGTTCGCGCTGGACGAGGTCAACGTGGGCGGCGGCATGGCCGTCGACTACGCGGACCCGGCCGCGCGCTTCGACTGGACGGCCTTCGGCAAGGGTCTGGCCGAGCTGCTCGACCGCCACCCCGGCCCGGTACTGCGGATCGAGCCGGGCCGCGCGCTCACCGCCTACTGCGGCTGGTACGCCACCGAGGTGCTGGACGTGAAGCGGAGCCACGGCGAGGACTTCGCCGTGCTCCGCGGCGGCACCCACCACCTGCGCACCCCGGCCACCCGGGGCCACGACCAGCCGTTCGGCGTGCTGCCGGTCGACGCCTGGCCGCACCCGTGGCCGCGCCCCGCGGTCACCACCGGGCGCGCCACCCTGGCCGGGCAGCTGTGCACCCCGAAGGACGTCCTCGCCCGGGCCGCCGGGGCCGCGGCGGGCCTCCGGACGGCCGACCGGGTGCTCTTCGCGATGGCCGGCGCGTACGGGTGGAACATCTCGCACCACGACTTCCTGATGCACCCCCGCCCGGGGTTCCACTACCTGGGCGAGTGATGACAGATGACAGCGAACAACTTTCAGCGAACAGATGTTGAAATCTGTTCGCTGAAAGTTGTCGTTTGAAAGTTGTCAGCCGTCCTCCGCCGCCCCGCTCCCCCGCCGGAGGCCGGCCGAGGGGCCTCGCGCAGGTCACGCCCGCACAGGCGTGCGAGAGTGGTATCCAGCGAAGGGAGCGCGCAGGTGCTGATGGACAGGGTGGCGGAGATCCTCGCCGAGGCGGCGGCCGAGGCGGTGGAGCCGCGGTTCCGGGCGCTGGCCGCCGGGGAGGTCATGGAGAAGGCCCCCGGCGAGGTGGTGACCATAGCCGACCGCGAGGCCGAGCTGATCATCGAGCGACGGCTGCGCGAGCTGCTGCCCGTCCCCGTGGTCGGCGAGGAGGCCGTCGCCGCCGACCCCGGGCTCGCGCGGGCGCTGCACTCCGAGCCCGCCGTCTGGCTGGTCGACCCGGTGGACGGCACGTCCAACTTCATCGCCGGCCGCCCCGAGTACGCCGTGATGGCCTCCCTGGTGCGCTCCGGCCAGACCGTGGCCTCGTGGATCTGGCAGCCCGCCACCGCCACCTGCTACACCGCCGAACTGGGCGCCGGCGCCTGGCGCAACGGCCACCAGCTCACCCGGGCGCCCCTGGTCGGCGAGCCCGCGAAGTGGCGCGGCTCGGTCAAGAGCCGCTTCCTGGACCCGGAGCACCGCCGGCTGCTGGAGACCAACACGACCGCCTTCGGCGAGATCACCCCCGGGCGGCACGCCGCCGGGATCGAGTACCCGGACATCACCGAGGGCGCCCTCGACTTCATCCTCTACTGGCGCACTCTGCCCTGGGACCACGCCCCCGGCTCGCTGCTGGTCAGCGAGGCCGGCGGCGTCTCCGCCCGGCTGGACGGCTCCCCCTACCGGCCGGAGGCGCCGGGCGGCGAGGACGGCCTGCTGGTCGCCGCCGACCCGGAGAGCTGGGAGCGCATCCGGGACATCCTGCTCGGCCCCTGACGCCGGGCCACCCGCCCGGCCGCCGGATCACCCGCCGCTCCCACCTCGCCCACACCCCGCCCGCGCCCCCCGCGTCACCAGACGACCGGCAGCCGCTCCGGCAGCCGCTTGATGAACCCCGGCCGCCAGGCCAGCTGCTCGACCGGAAGGGCGAGCCGCAGGCCGGGCAGCCGCTCGACCAGGGCCGTGAGCGCGATCTCCGCGTGGGTGCGGCCGAGCGCCGAGGCCGGGCAGAAGTGGCGGCCGGCGCCGAAGGCCAGGTGCGGGTTGTGGACCCGGTCGAAGTCGATCTTCGCCGGGTCCGGGAACACCGCCGGGTCGTAGTTGGCGCCCTCGACCAGCACCAGCACCAGTTCGCCCTCCTTCACCTCGACCTCGCCGAGCCGCACGTCCGCCATGGCGATCCGGGGCAGCGCGTCACCGATCGACAGGTTGACCCGGAGCAGCTCGTCCACCGCGCGGCCGATCAGCTCCCGCTCCCGCCGCAGCCGCTCGGCCAGTTCGGGCTGCTGCGCCAGGTAGATGATCGCGTGCAGCAGGAACGAGGAGGTCGACACGGCCCCCGCGCCGAACAGCGACAGCGCGACGGTGGCCAGCAGTTCGTCGTCCACCCGGTCCGAGACGTCGGGCGAGCGGCGCAGTTCGGCGAACCGGCCGAGCAGGCCGTCCTTGGGCTCCGGGTCGGCGTTGAGCCGGTCCAGCATGTAGCCGAGGTCCTTGTACCAGTTGGGCGTCGAGCCCTCGAACGGCACCGGGCTGGTGAGGAAGGCGACGTCGATGCCCGACATCAGCCGGCGCCAGTCGTCGGTGGGGATGCCGAGCAGTCGGCAGTGCAGGGCGGCGGAGTAGGGGTCGGTGAAGCCGTCGCGCAGTTCACCGGGGGCGCCCTGGTCCACCAGCGCGTCGATCAGCCGGTGTGCCTCGGCCTGCAGCCAGCCGTCCAACTCCTTGTCCGCGCGCGGCGAGAGGGTCTTCATGACGGCGTTGCGCAGGCCGGCGCTGTTGATGTTGCCCATGTTGTTGACCACCTCCGGCGGGATGGTCAGCGCGTACTGGCGGGGCACGCCGGGGTTGGCGGTGTCCTTGAGGCTGAACCGCTCGTCCTCCAGGACCTGCTTGGCCAGTTCGTAGCTGCTGACCAGCCAGGCGGGGTCGCCGGTCATGGTCCGGACCCGGGCGACGGGCTGCTCCTCGCGCAGCCGGTTCGCCTCCTCGGGCAGTACGTCGCCCCTGCGGGAGAGCGGGAAGGTGAGGTCGGTCATGGCTGTGCTCCAGGTGAACGGAGGAGGGACGGGAAGAGGGACGGGAAGGGGGCGGAAAGGGCGGGGACGAGGGGGCGCGGCCGCGCTCAGGCGGCGCGGGCCGGCTGCATGACGGCGGCCGGGAGGGGCCCGGTCGGGGCGGCCGGGCGGACCACCGCGTATCCCTGGCCGGGCGCCGCCCGGAGGCCCTCGTCGCGCCCGAACAGGACCGGGGTGAGCGGCAGTTGGAGGTGGTAGCAGCTCACCGAGGAGGGCACGCCGAGCAGCGCCGGGGTGTCCAGGAAGAACGGCAGCTCGGCGGCGATGTACCGGAGTCCGGCGGCGAGTTGGGGTTCGTTCGGGGCCAGGCCCTCGTCCATCCGGGCGGCCAGGAAGCCGCGCGCCATGCCCTCGGCGGCCTCGCGGAACACGCGGTCGGTGCGCAGCGCGTCGACGGTCTGCCGGTGCAGCCGCTGGTACGCGGGGTGGCCGGCGAAGTCGGAGAGGGCGTGCGCCCGGACGCCGTCGGGACCGCCGGCCTCCTCGACGCCGCGGGCGATCCGCCGGGCGGTCGTCTTGACCTCCTTGGCGGCCCGGCGCCGGGCGTGCTCGGCGGTGTAGCCGAAGGCCTCGAACTGGGCCTCGACGTGCAGGTCGGCGTGGACGATGTCGATCCGTTCGAAGAACTCCAGCCCCCACCCCACGAGTTCGGTTATTCGGCGATGACTGAAATAGCTGTTTCCCGGGCTGACACCGATGAGCAGGTGCTCGCCGCGCTGCCAGATCTCGCCGCAGCGGTCGGAGAACGGCAGTGCCTCGTATGCGGCCGGATCGATGGTGACGGCGCTTTCGTCCGGGAGGGTTTCGCGCATGCCCTGCCTCCGCTTCACAGGATCGGTCAAAGGATTTGGCTCACGTGGCGCCCGCGGTTTACCGGGATTCACAGAAGTGCATGGCGGGTAGGCGGAGTTCACCCGGCTGTAGGGGGTGGGACCGCCGCACGCGGATGGCACGCGCCTGGTCAGGCGGCCTGCCCCGGGGGAGTCGTTCGCTCTTGGTGGGGAGGCGGCCACATGAAGTTACCGCCGCTCTTCGGGATCTCCGCAAGTCCTGCCGGGGGGTTGGCGGAATATGGTCACCGGGCGGCTGAAATCGGCCTGTACTCCTGCGGAAAGGTATGTCCACGGAGGCTTTCCGAGGGCGGCCGAATATCCCCCGGACAGCATGCCACGCCAGTGTGGCTTCCTCCAACATCCCTGCGGGGAAAAGGCTTTGTTTTGGAATGCGCGCGACCCCGGACTCCGGCTTCCACCGGCCCCGCGGCCCCCGGCTCGGCCGGTCGGAGCGGTGGAGCCGGTGGAGCCGGTGGAGCCGACGGTGGAGCCGGCTAGGCCGGGCGGGTTTCCCGACCGGTCCGGACGATGACGTGCAGCAGGGCGCCGACCTGGGCCGCGGTGGTGTGCGGGTTGAGCAGCGTCAGCTTCAGGCGGACCCGGCCCGGGCCCTCGCCGGGCAGTTCGGTCCGGCCGACGACGGCGCGGCCGGTGCGCAGCAGGGTCCGGCGCAGTTCGGCGTTGACCGCGTCGAGTACGGCCCGGTCGTGTTCGCCGGGCGGGCGGTAGCGGAAGAGCACGGTGGTGAGGACGGGTTCCGTGTACAGCTCGAGTTCGGGTTCGGCGCGGACGGCTTCGGCGGCGTCCAGGGCGAGCCGGTGGCAGGCGTCGACCAGTCGGCCGAGTCCGGCGCGGCCGAGGGTGCGCAGGGTGACGGCGATCTTGAAGGCGTCGGCCCGCCGGGTGGTGCGCAGCGACTGGCCCAACAGGCTGGGGTAGCCGGCCTGTTCGTCGTCGGCCGGGTTGAGGTACTCGGCGCGGCGGGCGAGCGAGACGTAGGTTTCGGCGCGGCGGACCAGGAAGACGCCGGCCGCGGCGGGCTGCCAGCCGAGTTTGTGCCAGTCGAGGGAGACGGAGTCGGCGCGGGCGATGCCGTCCAGGAGCGGGGCGAGCCGGTCGGAGAGCAGCGCGCCGCCCCCGTAGGCGGCGTCGACGTGCAGCCAGGCGCCGTGGCGGGCGGCGAGGTCGGCGGCGGTGTGCAGGGGGTCGATCGCGCCGGTGTCGGTGGTGCCGGCGGTGGCGACGACGGCGATGGGGGTGTGCCCGGCCCAGGCGGTCTCGGCGAGGGCGCGTTCCAGGGCGGTGGGGTCCATCCGCAGGTCGCGGTCGACCGGGACGGGGACGACGGCGCGCTCGCCGAGGCCGAGCAGGGCGGCGGCGCGCTGGACGGAGAAGTGGGCGGCCTGTGAGGCGATGATCCGGGGCGTGACGCCGGCCGGCAGGCCGTCCAGCTCGACGATGCCGTCGAGCTTCTGGTCGCGGGCCAGCATCAGGCCCATCAGGTTGGACTCGGTGCCGCCGGAGGTGAGCACCCCGGCCGCCCGGGCGGGGTCGTAGCCGACCAGGGCGGCGAGTTCGGCGAGCAGCGCGGTCTCCAGCGCGGTCGCGGCGGGGGCCTGGTCCCAGGAGTCCTGGGAGGGGTTGAGCGCGCTGACGGCGAGGTCGGCGGCGGCCGCGACGGCGAGCGGCGGGCAGTGCAGGTGGGCGGCGCAGGCCGGGTCGGCGGGGTCGGCGGCGCCGTGGGCGAGCAGTTCGGTCAGCACGGCGAGCGCCTGCGGGCCGTGTGCGCCGGCCAGCCGGTCGGCGACCCGGGCGGCGAGCGCGTCCGGGTGTCCGGCGGGCAGCGGGCCGCCGCGGCGCGTCGCGCCGGCGTCGAGCGCGTCGAGCACGGTGGCCAGCAGCGGGCCGAGTGCGGCCGGGCCGTTCACCCCGCCGGAGAGCGCGTCGGGCGGGGCGGCGGGGTCGTCGGGCAGGTCCGGGTCGGCGGGCATGCCGAGGTCGTCCGGCCCACCGGGGTCGCCGGGGCCGCCGGGTCTGCCCGGCGAGCCGGGCCCGTCCGGCCCGCCGCCCCCGCTCACCGGCCCTCCCCCGCAGCCGAACCGGCGGCCGAGCCCGCGGCCGGACCACCGGCCGAACCCGCAGCCGAGCCCGCGGCCGAACCGGCGCCCTCCCCGGCGGCCGCCGCGGCGATGGCGTGGGCGAGCCGGTCGAGCACGGCGTCGGCCTGCTCGTCGGTGATGGTGAGCGGCGGGAGCAGCCGCAGCACCGCGTCGTGCCGGCCGCCGAGTTCGACGATCAGCCCGCGGGCGAGGCAGGCCTCGCGGACCCGGACGGCGAACCCGGGCGCGGCCGGGCGGGCCCCGCAGGCGTCCGGTTCGGCCTCCGGGTCGACGAGTTCGACGCCGATCATCAGCCCGCGCCCGCGGACGTCGCCGATCACGGGGAGTTCGCCGGCCAGCGCGCGCAGCCGCTCGGTCATCCGGGCGCCGACGACCGCGGCGCGTTCGGCCAGTCCGTGCGCGGCGACGTGGCGGAGGGTGGCGGCGCCGGCCGCCATGGCGAGGGTGTTGCCGCGGAACGTGCCGGTGTGCGCGCCGGGCAGCCAGCCGTCGTACTCGGCGCGGTAGACCACGACGGCGAGCGGCAGGCTGCCGCCGATCGCCTTGGAGAGCACCATCGCGTCGGGGAGGATCCCGCTGTGCTCGACCGCCCACATCGCGCCGGTGCGGCCGACCCCGGTCTGCACCTCGTCGACGATCAGCGGGATGCCGCGCTCGGCGGTGATCCGGCGCATCGCGCGCAGCCAGTCGTCGGGCGCGGGGACGACGCCGCCCTCGCCCTGGACGGCCTCCAGGACCATCGCGGCGGGCCGGACGACGCCACCGGAGGGGTCGTCGAGCAGGCGCTCGGCGTAGGTGGCGGCGAGTTCGGTGCCCGCTTCGCCGCCGACGCCGAACGGGCAGCGGTAGCCGTACGGGTAGGGCAGCCGGACGACCTCGCCGCCGCCCGGCAGCGGCTCCTTGACGGCGACGTTGCCGGTGAGCGCGAGGGCGCCGGCGGTCATGCCGTGGTAGCCGCCGGTGAAGGCGAGGGCGCCGGAGCGGCCGGTGGCGGTCTGCATCAGCTTGAGGGCGGCCTCGACGGCGTCCGTCCCGGCGGGGCCGCAGAAGTGCACCCGGGCCTGTTCGGCGAAGTCCCGCGGCAGGCTCTCGAACAGGGCGGTGGTGAAGTCGTCCTTCTCGGCGGTGGCGAGGTCCAGCAGGTGGAGCGGGGCGCCGCTGTCCAGGGTGCGGCGGATCGCCTCCAGGACGACCGGGTGGTTGTGGCCGAGGGCGAGGGTGCCGGCGCCGGAGAGGCAGTCCAGGTACCGGCGGCCGTCGGCGCCTTCGACGGTCATGCCGTTGGCCCGCACGGGGACGATCGGGAACGAGCGGGCGTAGGTGCGGGCGGCGGACTCGCGGACGCGCTGACGGCGCAGGATGGCCTCGCCGGCCGGGCCCTGGGTCTGGGCCTGACTCGGGGCCTGACTCCGGCCCTTGGTCGGGGCCTGGGTGGGCAGAGCGGCGGACCCGGTTGCGGGCACGGCGGCGAGCGTCAAGGCATACTCCCGATAAGTTAGGTAAGCCTAACTTTACTGCCTTGACCTGGTCGGATACGCCCCGGGCGGCAAGAACCACTCGTGCGGGTGACAGGGAGCCCGATTCCCCAACGAGCGACCCGGCCGGAGGTTACGGCCCGCGCGCTACCCTCACCGCATGTCGCCCTCCACTCCCGCTGACTCCTCGCACGAGACCCCCGGCCCTCCCCCGCAGGAGTCCCCCGCCGACTCCTCGCACGAGACCCCCGGCTCCTCGCACGGGAGCCCCGACTCCTCGCACGGGACTGCGACCCCCTCCTCGTACGAGGCCGAACTCGCCCGCACCCGCGCGTTCTTCGCCGTCCGCGCCGCCGGCTGGGACGCCCGCTTCCCCGACGACGGCCCGCGCTACGCCGCCGCGATCGCCGGACTCGGCCTGCGCCCGGGCGACACCGTGCTCGACGCCGGCTGCGGCACCGGCCGCGCACTGCCCCTGCTGCGCGCCGCGGTCGGCCCCGACGGCCGGGTGTTCGGCGCCGACGTCACCCCCGAGATGCTGCACGAGGCGGCCACCCGCCACGCCGGCGCCGCGACCCTGCTGCTCGCCGACTGCGCCCGCCTCCCGCTCCCGGACGCCGTACTGGACGCGGTCTTCGCCGCCGGCCTGGTCTCACACCTCCCCGATCCGGCCCGCGCGCTGCGCGAACTCGCCCGCGTCACCCGCCCCGGCGGCACGCTCGCCCTCTACCACCCGATCGGACGCGCCGCCCTCGCCGCCCGCCACGGCCGCCCCCTCACGCCGGACGACCTCCGCGCCGAGCCCAACCTCCGGCCGCTCCTCACCGCCACCGGCTGGCACCTGGACGCCTACACGGACACCGACGAGCGGTACCTCGCCCGGGCGACCCGCACCGGCGCCTGACCCCGACCGCCAACGACCCGGCCGCCCTTACCCGGCGGCCCCCGCCGCCCACCCCGCCCGGCCGCCCTACCCGGCGGGCCCGGCCGACCCGCCTGGCGGACCCGTGCGGGCTACCGGCCTCCCCCGCCGCCCGTCCAGCGGTAGCAGAGCTCCGGGCGGCCGACGTTGCCGTACTGCGGCTCGCGGGCGGCGAGCCCGGTGTCGACGAGGTGTTCGAGGTAGCGGCGGGCGGTGATCCGGGAGACCCCGGCGGCGGCGCCGGCGGCGGCCGCCGACAGGCCGGAGCGGGCCTCGCGCAGGACGGTGGCGAGCGTGTCCAGCGTGGGCGCGCTCAGCCCCTTGGGGAGGGCGGTGCGTTCGGGGGTGCGCAGCAGGGCGAGCGCCTGGTCGACCTCGTCCTGGCCGGTGGCCTCGCCGGTGCGGGCGAGGGTGTCGCGGTAGCGGGCGTACCGCTCCAGCCGGTCGTGCAGGGCGGCCGCGCTGAACGGCTTCAGCAGGTACTGGACGACCCCCGCCGAGACGGCCTGGCGGACCATCGCGAGGTCGCGGGCGGAGGTGACCGCGATGACGTCGGTGGCGTGGCCGGCCGCGCGCAGGGTGCCGCAGAGCTGGAGGCCGTGCCCGTCCGGCAGGTAGAGGTCGAGCAGCGTGAGGTCGACGGGCCGGCCGGCGGCGCGGGCCCGGTCCAGGAAGCGCAGAGCGTCCGCGCAGCTGTGCACGGTGCCGACGGCGCGGAACCCGGGTTCCCGTTCGACGTACAGGGTGTGGGCGGCGGCGGCCACCGGGTCGTCCTCGACCACCAGGACCGTGATCTCGGGCCGGGTCACGGTGCCACCGCCTCGCGCCGCCGGGGCACCGCGGCGAGCGGCAGCCGGACGGTGAGCACGGCGCCGCGGTCCCGGCCGACCTCGACGCTGCCGCCGTTGCGCCGGGCGGTCTGGGCGACGAGGGCGAGCCCGAGTCCGTGCCCGCGGCCGTCCTGCTTGGTGCTCCAGCCGCGCCGGAACACGTCGTCCACGGCCGCCGGGTCGATCCCGGTGCCGGTGTCGGCGACCCGCAGCAGCAGGTGTTCGCCGTCCCGCGCGGTGGTGTCGATCCGGGCGGTGACGGTCACCTCGGGCGGGCCGGGGTACGTGGCGGCGCCGGCGATCGCGGCGTCCACGGCGTTGTCGACGAGGTTGCCGAGGACGGTGATCAGGTCGCGGGCGGAGAGGCCGGGCGGCAGCACCCCGTCGTCGATCCTGCTGTCCTCGGTGAGCGTCAGTTCCACGCCCCGCTCGGCGGCCTGGGCCGCCTTGCCGAGCAGCAGGGCGGCCAGGACCGGTTCGCTGACGGCGGCGACGACGCGGTCGGTGAGCCGCTGGGCGAGGGCGAGTTCGGCGGTGGCGAACTCCACCGCCTCCTCGTGGCGGCCGAGTTCGATCAGCGAGACGACGGCGTGCAGCCGGTTGGCGGCCTCGTGCGCCTGGGCGCCGAGTGCGTCGGTGAATCCCCGGACGGAGTCCAACTCGCCGCTCAGCGACTGGAGTTCGGTGTGGTCGCGGAGGGTGAGGACGCGACCGAGGCCGGTGCCGATGGTGGAGGTGTTGAGCACCACGACCCGCTCGGCGGTGAGGTGGACCTCGTCCCGGACCGGTTCGGATCCGAGCACCGCGGCCACCAGCGCCTCCGGCAGACCCAGCCCGTCGACCGGACGGCCCTCCAACTCGCCGGTCAGCCCGAGGAGTTCGCGGGCGGCGTCGTTGCACAGCACCACCCGGTGGCGGCGGTCGAGCAGCACCAGACCCTCGCGCACCGAGTGCAGGGTGGCCTGGTGGTACTCGTAGAGGTGGCTGAGTTCGGCCGGGCCCATGCCGTGGGTGTGCCGCCGCAGCCGGGAGTTGGCGAGGTAGGTGCCGAACCCGCCGACCGCCAGCGCGGCCACCGCGACGCCGACCAGGGCCAGCAGCGGCCCGCGCAGCTGGGCGGAGATGGACTGCAGCGTGATGCCCGCGCTGACCAGGGCGACCACCCGGTGCCGCTCGTCCAGCACCGGGGTGACCACCCGCACCGAGGGGCCGAGCGTGCCGGTGTACGTCTCGCTGCGGGTCTGCCCGGCGAGCGCCCAGTCGATGTGGCCGAGGTAGGGCTTGCCGATCTGCTCGGGCAGCGGGTGGGTCCAGCGGACCCCGGCGGTGTCCATCACCGTGATGAACGAGACCCCGGTGTCCACCCGCACCTGCTCCGCGTAGGGCTGCAGGACGGCGGTCGGGTCCGGCCCGGTGACGGCGGCCCGGACGGACGGCGAGTCGGCGACCGAGCGGGCGACGGCGGTCACCTGGCGGCGGGCCGCGTCCTCGGTGCGGCCGGCGGTGAACAGGTACGCCAGCACGGCCCCGCCCGCCACCACGGCGGCGACGATGACCACCTGGACGACGAAGAGCTGCCCGGCGAGGCTGCGCACCAGCCGGCGCGGCGCACCCGGCACCGGCCGGGACCTCGACGGCCACGGCGGTGCGGGGGGTGTGCGCGGGGACATGTCTGACAGTGTGCACCACCGCCGCCCGGCGTCCAGGGGCCCGGCGGACCGCCGTCCGGCATCCCGCCGCCCGCTGTCCGGGTGCCCGTCGCCGGGCGGGTCCGCGTGAACTCTATGAACGCAAACGTGACCTCCGTCACGGCGCGCCGCCATAGTCGGATCGGCCCACCACCCGGGGCCGCCAGGACTGCAGGGCGAAGGAGCCGCAGATGTCGATCACCGGAGCAGGACCGCAGGCGGGGGTCAGACCGAAGGACCGGACCCACTACCTCTATCTCGCGGTGATCGTCGCCGTGCTCGCCGGCGTCGTGGTCGGCCTGGTGGCGCCGAAGTTCGCGGTGGAGCTGAAGCCGGTCGGGACCGGCTTCGTCAACCTGATCAAGATGATGATCAGCCCGGTGATCTTCTGCACCATCGTGCTCGGCATCGGCTCGGTGACCAAGGCGGCCAAGGTCGGCAGGGTCGGCGGCCTCGCGCTCGGCTACTTCCTCACCATGTCGACGGTGGCGCTGGCCATCGGCCTGGCCGTCGGCAACCTGCTGGAGCCCGGCGGCGGCCTGCACCTGACCGCCGCCCTGGCCAAGTCCGGCCACGCCCAGGCCGCCGCGGGCGCCGCCCAGTCCACCACCGACTTCCTGCTCGGGATGATCCCGACCACCATGCTCTCGGCCCTCACCGAGGGCAAGGTGCTGCAGACCCTGCTGGTCTCCCTGCTGGCCGGGTTCGCGCTGCAGGCCATGGGCGCGGCGGGCACGCCCGTGCTGCGCGGGATCGAGCACGTCCAGCGACTGGTGTTCCGGGTCATGTCGATGATCATGTGGGTGGCGCCGGTCGGCGCCTTCGGGGCCATGGCCGCGGTGGTCGGCGCGACCGGCACCGCCGCGCTGAAGAGCCTCGCCGTCATCATGATCGGCTTCTACGTCACCTGCGCGCTCTTCGTGGTCGTCGTGCTCGGCACCCTGCTGCGGCTGGTCGCGGGCGTCAACGTGTTCACGCTGCTGCGCTACCTCGGCCGCGAGTTCCTGCTGATCCTCTCCACCTCCTCCTCGGAGAGCGCGCTGCCGCGGCTGATCGCCAAGATGGAGCACCTGGGCGTCAGCCGTCCGGTCGTCGGCATCACCGTGCCGACCGGCTACAGCTTCAACCTCGACGGCACCGCGATCTACCTGACCATGGCCTCGATCTTCATCTCGGAGGCGCTGGACAAGCCGATGTCGCTGGGCGAGCAGGCCTCGCTGCTGGTGTTCATGGTGATCGCCAGCAAGGGCGCGGCCGGCGTCACCGGCGCCGGGCTGGCCACCCTGGCGGGCGGTCTGCAGTCGCACAAGCCGGCGCTGGTGGACGGGGTCGGCCTGATCGTCGGCATCGACCGCTTCATGTCCGAGGCCCGGGCGCTCACCAACTTCGCGGGCAACGCCGTGGCCACCGTGCTGATCGGGCACTGGACCGGCGAGCTCGACCGGGAGCGGGCCCGGCAGGTGCTGGCGGGCGCGCTGCCGTTCGACGAGCGGACGCTGGTCGACGCGCACGGCGCCGAGCCGGTGCCGGCCGGCGGGACCCCCGCCGACGCGCCGGGCGGCGCGCGGCCGGAGCCCGTCCCGGCGCAGGGCGGTGCCGCGAACGCCGCCGCCTGAGCGGGCCGCGGGCCCACCCCCCTACTCCCCGGCCCCGGTGCCGCAAGCCCAACCCCCCGGGCGGCGCCGGGCCGGGGCCTTCGCACGCCCGGACGCCCGTCGGGTGACCGGGGGCCCGCCCCGGGAGCCGTCGGGTGCGCGGGGCGCGCCGGGTGACCGGAGGCCCGCCCCGGGGACCGTCGGGTGACCGGAGGCCCGCCGCCGCGGGGCGCGCCGGGTGCGCGCGTCAGGCCTCGTCCGAGCCGCTGACCGCCCAGCTCAGACCGGTCGCCGGGTCCTCCATCGCGACGTGCAGGTGGCGCAGGCCGTCCGCCGGGTCGCACCAGGTGAAGCAGCGCATCCGGGCCACCAGCGCGTTCACCTCCGTCCGGTCCGGCCCGTCGCCGCCGGCCATGGCACCGAGCGCCCGCCAGATCGCCAACCGGCCGTCCGCCGAACCCCGCGCCCGGTCCGCGGCCCCCGCCTGCAACAGCGCCGGATAGGCGATCGCGAACGGCAGGTACCCGCCGGTGACCCGCCGCGCCGGGGCCAGCTGGCCGGCCGCCTGCGGCGCCGGGCCGCGGACGCACACCACCTCCGCCCACTCCGCCAGCGCGGCCAGCGCCCGGGTCGCCCGCTGGCCGCGCAGCCGGCCGGCCGGCGCGGGCAGCAGCACCGGGCCGAGGCCCTCCCGGGTGGCGGGCAGCGTCAGCAGCGCGCTGCGCGAACCGCCCTCCGGCAGGTAGTCGCGCACCCGGGAACCCTCGCCCCAGCCGGCCGACTCCCAGGGCTCCAGCACCAGCGGGACGCCCTCCGGATCCGGCTCCGCGCCGTACGAGAGGTCCTCGCCGATCAGCACCCTGGTGTGCGCGACGAGCCGGCGCACCGGCGCCGGACCGAGCAGCGGCGCCAGCCGCAGCCACGAGTGCCGGGTGGCCAGCACCTCCCAGAGCGGCCCGGCGTCGTGGTCGGCGACCCCGGCGGCGGTGCCGGGGCCGCCGTCCGGGTCGAACAGCCGCACGGCCAGCTCGGGCGGTGCGGAATGCGCGATCAGGTGGCCGAGCGGCGCCGTCTCGGCCACCCCCCGTTCCTCGCCGACCCGCGCCACGGCGGCGGCCCGGGCCTGCCGGTAGGCGGCCAGCAGCTCTGGCCAGCGGCCGTCCTCGACCAGGGTGCGGAGCCGGTGCTCCTGGTACGTGATCACGATGCGCAGCGTAAGGGCCGGGGCGGCGCATCAGCTGACTTGTCGTCAGTTCGGTGCGTCGGGTCGGGCTCCGGGGCCCGAGGGCCGCCGGCCCCGGGCGCGCCCGCGGCCGTGCTCGCACTCCCGTTCGCCCTCGCCCTCCCGTTCGCCCTCGTCCTCGCGTTCACACTCACCCCCGCGTTCGCGCCCACCCTCGCGTTCGCGCTCGCCCTCGACGATGGCGCGGAGCCGGACCAGTGCCCGGCGGCGGGTGACCGCCAGGGTGGACCGGTGCAGGCCCAGCAGCGCGGCCGCCTCGTCGACCGTGTACCCGTCGAGGTCGACCAGCGCCACCACGCGAGCCTGCTTGGGGGTCAGCCGGCGCAGCAGCCGGAGCACCTCCCAGCGCGACTGCAGCTCCCCCAGCCCTCCGCCCGAGGGGTCCGCCCGGGCCCGCTCCCCCTCGACCGGCTCCGACACGACCGTCCGACGGCGCTCCCGACGCCACTGGTCCCGCACGATGTTCGTCATCGTGGTGAACGCGTACGCGTAGGGATGCGGGTGGCCGAGGAACCGCTCCGGCCGGCGGGCGATCCGCAGATACGCGTCATGCACGAGGTCATCGGCCGCGAACGAACTTCCGCCGAGTGAAACGGCCGCCCGGCGAAGCCGGGGCAGGATTTCCGTGAACACCCGGTGGAAATCGGCCGCCTCGGCATCGACCACGCCGCCGACCGCACCGCCGCCCGCGCCATCGGCCGCCCGCCCGCCGGCTTCCCCTCCCGGACCTGCCACATGAAGGCCGGCGGTGACGTCCGCCCCCCGCCCACCTCGACCCCGACCGGTGAATTCCATGCCGCTCCCCTCGGAAATCGGCACCCCGAAGGCACGGTTGACGACCCGGCCGACAACCACCCTGTGACGCACATCACATCATAGTTCGTCGTCCCACCGTGCGCAGTCATTCGTGTGCAATGCGTCACCGGCCGTACGGGGCACGGGAATTGCCGCTCCCGGTCGCCTTCCGGGCCGGGGCAGGTACCACGAGTGAGGAGAGACACCGTGTCAGGTCGCATCGCCAGGAACATCGCCGAGCTCGGGATGGTGGCCACGGCCGCCCTCGGCGTGCTCGGCACCACGACCCTTCCCGCCGCTGCCGCCGCGCCGGCCGCCGACCAGAGCATCTCCGCCGGCTCGGGCATCGCCCAGCCCGAGGCCGTCGCCGCCTCCTACCACTGCACCATCACCGCCGACTACGGCTGGCGCTGGGAGGGCAGCTGCCGGATCTACTCCGGTGAGCTGCGCACCATCACCTACTGCGCCAACGGCACGTCCAGCACCGGCCTGTGGATCGGCGCCCGGCCCCAGCCGTGGGCGGTCTGGGGCAACTGCCCGGGCTCCAGCTGGACCCGGATCCTCTTCCAGACCCGAGGCTGACGCCCGGCCGGCCCACGGCCGACACCACCCGTCGCCCACCACACATCGAGGGGTGCCGCCCCCACGGCGGCACCCCGCTCCTCCTGCTCCCCGGCCCGGGCGCACCTGTACGGGCAGCGGCCCACGTGGTGGAACCGGTTCTTCGGAATCTTCTGACGGTCGCACTCCGAGGACCAGCCTGCGCCTGCGAGGCAGCCGTCGATCAGGTGGGGACGGTACTGGAGCTTCTCAAGGCTGCGCTTGACCGCGCGCGTGATCTCACCGAGGTTGGCCGCCGCGAGGGTTGCCGATGTCCCGCTCGACCAGCGACCACACGCCCGCGGTCGGGTTGAGGTCGGGCGCGTAGGTCGGCAACTGGACGACGCTGAGCCGCCGCTCGGCACTGGCTTCGACGAACTCGCGCAGCGGCCGTGGCAGAGGGAGCCGCACGTTGTCCCAGACCAGCACGATCGGGCCGCCGAGCTGGATGCGAGCCCGGACGATCAGGTCGCGGAAGTCCCGCCGGCCGAAACCCTTCGGCTGGTCCTTGCGCCAGCGTGCTCACGGACGACGTAGAACACCCGGGGCCGCTCGCCGGGCTTGTAGCAGGCCGCAGGGCGGCAGCGATCCTGCTGTTGCTGTCCCCGCCCCGAAGCGCACGACGGCCTGAAGCCCGCAATCCCTCGCGAGGCCCTGCCAGCCTCGGTCAGGCTCCCGCCTGTGCGCACCTCACGCCCGAGGTCGACCGCACGACCGCACGAGCCAACGCCTGGTCCGACCGACGGCCCCGACACCACTCCTTCAGGTTCAGTAGTACGCGGACGCCCCCGTGTCGGCGAGCAGGCGGGCGGCGTGGACGCGGCCGGCGTGTTCGACCAGGTTGACCAGTACCTCCTTGCCGGAGGCCCGTAGGCGCGCGTCGCAGAGCACCACCGGGGTGCCGGCCTCCAGGTCCAGCGCCCGGGCGACCTCCTCGATGCCGAAGTGCCGGGTGCCGGCGAAACGGTTGACGGCCACCACGAACGGGATGCCGCGGTGCTCGAAGAAGTCCACCGCCGGGAAGCAGTCGGTCAGCCGGCGGGTGTCGGCGAGCACCACCGCACCGAGCGCGCCCTGGGCCAGCTCGTCCCACAGGAACCAGAAGCGGTCCTGCCCCGGAGTGCCGAAGAGGTAGACGGACAGGCCCTCGCGGATGGTGATCCGGCCGAAGTCCATCGCCACGGTCGTGGTGGTCTTCCGCTCGACCCCGCCGAGGTCGTCCACGCCCCGCCCCGCCTCGGTGAGCTGCTCCTCGGTGCGCAGCGGGCGGATCTCGCTGACCGAGCCGACCAGGGTGGTCTTGCCGACCCCGAAACCGCCCGCCACCAGGATCTTCAGCGCGAGCACGGGGGCGTCCGAGGCGTCCGAGGCGTTCGCGCCGCCCGTGTCGGCCGGACGGTCGGGGTGCGAGGGTGCGGCGTGCGGGTCACCCGCGTAGGGGTCACCCGCGCGCGGGTCACCGGCGGGCGGGCGGTCAGAGTGCGCGGAGTCCATGGATGACCTCCTGGAGGATGCGCTCGTCGGGGAGCAGGGCGGGCGGGACGGGGCGGGTGACCCGGATGTACCCGGCCGCCAGCAGGTCGCCGAGCAGCACCCGCACCACGCCGAGCGGCAGGTCGAGGTCGGCGGCGATCTCCGCCACCGAGAGGGCGTTGCCCCGGCAGAGGCCCAGGATCAGGCCCTGTTCGGGCCCGACCGGCGGCTCCGGGGCGTCCGGGGAGTCCGCCGGGTCCGGGACGTCGCCGACCACCAGGGCGATCAGGTCGAAGTCCCGGCCGCTGGGCCTGGTCCGCCCCTTGGTCATCGCGTACGGGCGGACCAGCGGGCCGGCCTCGTCGTCGTACCAACGGGAACGGTGGGCGGCGGCGAGCGGGTTGCGGGTAGCCGGCGGGGTGCCGGGCGGCCCCGGTGCGACGGCCGGAACCGGCGGCACCGGCGGGACCGACGGCACCGGCGGGACCTGCCCGGCCGGCGGGCGCTCGGCCGGCCACGGCCCACGGCGGCGGTGCGGACGCGGCTGCGGCACCGGGCTCACCCGCCGTCCGCGCTGCGCGGAGGGGTGAAGAGGTGCTCGCCGACCCGGCGGACCAGTCGGGCCATCTCGTACGCGATCAGCCCGAGGTCGGCGTCGGCGGTGGAGAACACGGCCAGGCAGGTGCCCTCGCCCGCGGCGGCCACGAACAGGAATCCGTGCTCCAACTCGACCATGGTCTGCCGGACTTCACCGGCGTCGAAGTGCCGCCCGGCGCCCTTGGCCAGGCTGTGGAAGCCGGAGGCGACGGCGGCCAGGTGCTCGCCGTCCTCACGGCCGAGTCCGGCCGAGGTGCCCATGGCGAGGCCGTCGGCGGAGAGCATCACGGCGAACCGGACCTCGACGACACGCGAAACCAGTTCGTCGAGCAGCCAGTTGAGCTCTCCCGCGCGGTGGGTGGTGCCGATCATGGGCGCTCTCCTTCGTGGTGGTGCGGTGGCAGGGGGCGGTACGGGGGTGCAGGAGCTTCGGCGGGACGCCGGTCCGGGCGTGGCCTCGGTTCTTGAACCTGACTCTGACTCTGGCCCTGGCCGGAGCCGGAGCCGGGGCCGGGGCCGTCGTCCGGGCGTTTGCCGCGGGCCCAGCCGGCCTGGAAGGCGGACATCGCGGCGCGGGCCGCCTCCGGGTTGCGGCCGGGCCCGGCCGCGGTGGCCGTGGCGGGACGCCGACGGCCCGGCGCCGGACGGGGTGGGCCCTCGCGCAGTTGCGGGACCAGACTGGCCTGGCGGACCCGCCGGGGCAGCTCGTCCGGCCCGGCGGGTCCGGAGGGTCCGGAGGGTCCGGAGGCGCCCGTGGGCGTGGCCCCGGTCCGCGGTGCGGACCGGCCGGCCCACCCCGGCCGGACCGCCGGGGCCGCCATCGGAGCCGAAGGCACCCGGTCCACCGTGCGCGGCCACCCGTCCGGGCCGGCTTCCGCCCGACGGGCGACGGCCTGACCGCCGCGCCCGCCCCGGCGTTCCGGACCGTCTGTGTGGTCCAGGTGGTCCAGGTGGTCCAGGTGGTCCAGGTGGTCCGGGTGGTCCGGGTGGTCAGGGTGGTCCGGGTCGTCCGCTCGGGCTCCCGAGGACCGGAACGGGATCGGGCGCAGCACCCCGGGGTCGCCGCCCCGGGCGCCGAACGGTAGCAGCGCCCCGCCCTCCGACGGCGGCCCACCCGCCGCCGGAGGCGTCTCCTCGTGCCGCGACTCGAAGTCCGGCAGCCCGTCGTCCGAGGCGGACCCGGCCGCGGCGAACGCGGGCCCGGCCGGGGCGCGTTCGGGCGAAACGGGCTCCGCACGCCCGGAGTCGGCCACCTCGGACCCGGCCACCTCAGACCCGGCCACCTCGGACCCGGCCACCTCGGACCCGGCCACCTCAGACCCGGCCACCTCGGACCCGGCCACCTTGGAGTCGGCCAACTCGGGTGCGGCGAACGCGGGTGCGGCGAACGCGCTTCCGCGGTACCGGGTTTCGTCGGCCGACCGTCCGGCCCGCGCCGCGCCCGGCATCGGCTCGACGTCCAACTCCGGTACCGCCGGGTCCGGTTCGCGCCGCTCCGGCCGCCCTTCGGCGAGCAGCCCGGTGGGCAGCAGCACGACGGCGGTGGTCCCGCCGTACGCGGAGGTCTGCAGTGAGACCCGGACGCCGTGCCGCCGGGCAAGCCGGCTGACCACGAACAGGCCGAGCCGGTCGCTGTCGAACAGGTCGGTCTGCTCGGCCGCGGCGATCCGCCGGTTGGCATCGGCCAGCGCCTCCGTGCCCATCCCGAGGCCGCGGTCCTCGATCTCCAACGCGTAGCCGTTGCCCACGCGTTCACCCCGGACGTGCACCCGGGTGTGCGGGGGTGAGAAGCCGGTGGCGTTCTCGACCAGTTCGGCGACCAGGTGGGTGAGGTCGGCCACGGCCTGCCCGGTGACCGCCGCGTACGGCAGCCGGTGCACCTCGACCCGGGCGTACTCCTCGACCTCCGAGACGGCGGCGCGGACCACGTCCAGCAGCGGCACCGGCTTGCGCCAGGCCCGTCCGGGGGCGGCGCCGGAGAGGATGATCAGGCCTTCCGCGTGGCGACGCATCCGGGTGGTGAGGTGGTCGAGCCGGAACAGGTCGGCCAGCTCGGCCGGGTCCTCGGTGCGCCGTTCCATCGCGTCCAGCAGGGTGAGTTGGCGGTGCACCAGCACCTGGCTGCGCCGGGCGAGGTTGACGAACACCCCGGAGACGCCGGAGAGCACCTCGGCCCGCTCGACGGCCGCCGTGACCGCCGCTCGCCGCACGGTGCCGAGCGCGCCGTGCACCTGGCCGATCTCGTCCCCCGTGTGCACCGGCACGGGCGCCTCGGCGTCGATGTCGATCTCCTCCCCCGCGCGCAGCCTCCGGATGGTGGCCGGGAGTTCGCGGCCGGCCAGCTCGAGTGCCGAGTTCCGCAGGCCGATCAGCTCGGTGACCAGAGCGCGCCCGATCTGCACCGAGATCACCAGCGAGGCCACCACCCCGAGCAGCCCGAGCAGCACGGCGGCCCCGGCCGGGGTGAACAGGCCCAGCGCGTACGGGTTCTCCCGTTCGGCGGCGGCCCGGCCGGCCGCGTCCTCGACGGCGCGCAGGTCGCGGGCGACGTCGCCGGCCGCGACCGACCAGCGCTCGGGCGGCACGGCGGAGGCCGCGGCACGACCGTCGGCGGCGGTGCGGACCTTGTCCTCGTAGGCGGTGAGGTCCCGGTGGTCCTGGCCGCCGGTGACGGCGAGCAAGGCGGCGCGGTCCTCCGGGCGCAGGTCGTTGGCGGAGCCCTGTTCGAACTGGCGGCGGGCGAAGGCGGCGCCGGCGAACTCCCGCAGCTGGTCCTCGGTGAGCGCGCCGGTGAGCTGGGCGGCGCGCAGCAACGCGTCCTCCCGGGCGAGGAGTTCGCGGGAGCGGGCGAACTCCAGCAGGACCCGGGCGTCCGAGGCGACCCGGTGGTCCTGCAGCGGGGTGAGCGCGCCGGCCACCGCGAGCGCCCGGTCCACGGCCGTCCCGTAGGCGGCGTACGCCTCGGGCCAGCCGACTCCGCGGGCGAGCACCCGGGTGCGCAGTTCGGGCAGCGCGGCGACGGCGGAGCCGAGCGCGTCCAGCCGGGCGGCGGCGTCGGCCCCGAGGCCCTGCGCGTCGGCCCGGTTGTAGCCCTGGCCGGTGCCGTTGCGGCCGACGCCGCCCTGGTCGTCCCCGTTCCGGCCGTCGGCGTTCCGGACCTCGGCGCCCGGCCGGGGGTCGAGCAGGAGCGGGGCGAGCGCGCGGTCGGTGGCGGCGGCCGCCTCGCGCAGGGCGCTCTCCCGGGCGGCGCCGGGGGCGGCCAGCAGTTGGCCGGCGGCGGCGCGTTCGGCCTGGAGTCCGGTGACGGCCGAGGAGACGGGGGTGAGTACGGTGCGCTGGGCCTCGCGCAGGCGCAGCAGGTCCCAGACGTCCTGCGCGGCGGTGACGCTGGCGAACCCCCAGAGCGCCAGCACGGAGACGACCGGGACCATCAGCAGCGCCACGATCCGGGCGCGGACGGTCCGGGGGCGCAGTCCGCGCGGACCGCGGCGGGGACTGCGGCGGTTCGCTTCACGGGCGGGGCGGGCGGGCGGCCCGGCGTGGGCACCCCGGCGGGTACCGGGCGCGGTACCGCGGCTTTCGCGCATGGGTGAGGAGCCTTTCGGGCGGGGGAGGGAGGTGTGAAGGTCAGCGGCGCCGGCTCAGGCCGCGCGGTGGTGCTGGTCCGCCGTGGGACGCGCGGGCGTGGTCGGGAACTCCTCGATGGTCAGCTCGCCCGCCTCCTGGTAGGCGGCGCGCTCCTGGGCCGTCGGGGAGAGGGCGACGAAGGCCGAGGTGAGGAAGAGGAAGGAGCCGAGGCCGACGGCGAGCGGGAAGACGAACTCCATCGGCGCCGCCCCGCCGAGCCCGGTCCGGGCGGGCTCCAGGTGCACGTGGACGGCGGCCATGCCGGTGTAGTGCATGCAGCTCACGGCGAGGCCCATCACCAGCGAGGCGCCCACCGCGGCGTAGACGTTGCGGATGGTGACGGCCGCCCAGAGCGCGGCGGTGGCGGCGCCGACGGCGATCACCACGGAGAGCGCCACCGTGCCCGGGTCGTAGCGCAGACCGCCGTGCAGCCGCATGGCGGCCATGCCGAGGTAGTGCATCGCGGCGACGCCGAGGCCGGTGGTGAGGCCTCCGGTCAGCAGGGCCAGGCCGCGGTGCCGGCCGTAGCCGACCGCGATCAGGCCGAGCCCGGTGACCAGGACCGCGACCAGCAGGCTGAGCACGGTCAGCGGGACGTTGTAGCGCAGTTCGGTGCCGTCGACGGCGAAACCGAACATGGCGACGAAGTGCATCGTCCAGATCCCGGAGCCGATCGCGGCGGCCGCGGTGAGCAGCCAGTTCCGGCGCGAGGCACCCGTCGCGGCGAGGGCACGCAGGGTGCAGCGCAGCCCCAGCGCGGCTCCGGCGCACGCCATCACGTAGGAGAGCGCGGGCGTCAGCCAGCCGAAACTGAAGTGGTTCATCGTGCCCATGGGACCTCCGGTCGACCGGTCGGGCCCGGGGCGGTTTCGCGCTGCGCCCGGGCTCCCTGGACCGGGCGGACTCCGCGCGGACGGCGGACGGCGACCGGTCCGGACCTGTCCGGAGGTTCGATCACCCGTCATATGCCAGCCGCACGTGCGCTTCCGGTCCGGGGTGCGTGGGACGCTATCGGCGGCCCGGAATCGGTGACACGAAGATGTGAAAAGCTGCCCGCGGCGCGCGGGCGCTGTGTTCGAATGGGCCGGTCCTGTGCCCGACCGCCGTCCCCGTCGAGCCACTCCGTGCTGCTCCGGCCGCTCCCGGTGATCGGGGTGATCGTCGCGATCTGGGTGATCGCGTGATCGGGGTGATCGGGGTGCCGGGGGGATGGGTGACCCGAGGCGAGACGATCACCGGCGCCTCACGGTAGTCGACGGCCGGTCGCCCCTGAAGGGCGCACGAGGGCGCGAGAGAGCACGGAGGAGCACGGAGGAGCGCAGCGGGGGCGGTCGCGGATCCCACCGCGACCGCACCCGCACACCGGTACGGCCGTTGCTCCCGGTACGACTCCTGCTGCTGCCGGCGCCGCCGGTCACTCGTACTCGGTGCCGCCCTTGCGCGTCAGGTAGGCGTCGCTGACCACCTTGGCGATCGCCCGGCCGCCGACCACCGGGCTGTAGCGCTCGGTCACCGGACGGATCACCACGCCCTCGCGCAGGTGCAGCTCCCGCCCGGAGACGGTCTCCCGCCCCTGGGCGAGCGCCAGCGCGGTGTCAGGGTCGAACGGCCCGCGCCACAGCTCGGGCACCACCGGCAGCTCGCCGTCCAGCAGTTCGGCGGCGGGCAGCCAGCGCAGCTGCCCGTCCAGCACCGCCGAGACGTCGAAGGCCAGGTAGCCGGGCATCTCGGTGCGGCCGGACCCGCCGTAGGTGAGGTCCTGCACGCCCGCGCCGAAGACCTCGCCGAAGATGCCGACCCGCTCGGCGCCGAGGCGCTCCGCCAGCCGCGCGGCCACCTCCGGGATGCCGTGCGCGCGCACCGCCCGCCAGTAGAGGTTGCGCCCGTCCTCGGCCAGCGCCAGCCCCTGGGAGCCGATGCCCTTGGACGACACCTCCACCTCGCCGGTGGCGGCGTGATAGGTGACGAGGCAGCAGCTGCCGTGCACCTTCTCGGTCAGCACCACCGGCTCGCCCGGCTCGAAGACGTCGGGGAAGCGCTTGAGGTTCTCGATGTCCACCCAGGGCAGCAGGTCGGGCGCGCGGACCACGTCACCGTTCATCGTGGTCGGGATCGGCGGCCGCCACTTGGTGACGCCCAGCACCTCGGCGAAGTCCTCGCCGCTCTCGGCCGCGGACGCCAGGTCGGTACCGGCCAGCGCGCCGGGCCGGCAGACGATCCCCTGCGACAGCTCGCCGCGCAGCCGGACCGCCTTCACCCGGTCGGCGTTGCTCCCGGCCAGCCGCCCGGTCAGGCCCAGCTCCTCGATCAGCGCGGCGGGCAGCACGGCCTGCTCGGGGATGTAGACGGCGTAGTCGCCGGTCCGGTACGCGCCCTTGGCGACCACCGCCCGGTAGAGACCGACCTGGGCGAGTTCGAGCGCATCCGCGTTCGGATGGGCCAGGATGGTCAGTCGCTCGGCGGTGACGCGCAGCGTGGACATGGGTGTACTCCTCCCCCGGGACGGCCGCTCGGCCGGTCATGCGTACGGACGGTGACCACTCTGGCGGCTCGGGAGCTCGCGCGCGACGGGTTTTCCAGGTGCACCGACCGCACACGCCGACCGGGCGGTTTGAGCCTTCCGACAGCGGGTCGGTGACGGATGGCGCCCCTCGCCTGTGCAATGAAACAGACGATTTTCCGCTGGTATGTGCGGCACTATGATCGGCGTACCGGCCGCAGTTGCGGCAGCGTCCCCGCGCCCCTTCCGGCGCGCCCAGGAGGGGAAACACCGATGAGCACCACCCGCAGCGTCCGCACCCGCGGACTCGCCGCCGCCGCGGCGGCCCTCGCTCTCAGCCTCGGGGTCACCGCCTGCGGCAGCGACGGCGCCACCAAGGCCGCGGACGGCACCTCCACCGGCACCTCCACCAGCGCGTCCACCACCGCCTCCGGCAGCGCCACCGCCGGCAGCAGCGTCCCCAAGGCGTCCGGCGAGCTCACCGTCTTCGCCGCCGCCTCGCTCAAGGAGAGCTTCACCGACCTCGGCAAGAAGTTCGAGGCCGCCAACCCGGGCGCCAAGGTCAAGTTCAACTTCGGCGGCAGCTCCAGCCTCGCCTCCAGCATCAACTCCGGCGCCCCCGCCGACGTCTTCGCCGCCGCCAGCCCGGCCACCATGAAGACCGTCACCGACGCGGGCGGCGCCGCCGGCGAGCCGAAGACCTTCGTGAAGAACACGCTCACCATCGCCGTCCCCAAGGGCAACCCCAAGCACGTCAGCGCGCTCAAGGACCTCTCCGCCCCCGGCGTGAAGGTCGCCCTGTGCGCGAAGGAGGTGCCGTGCGGCGCGGCGGCCCAGACCGCGCTCAAGGCGGCCGGCGTCGAGCTCACCCCGGTCACCCTGGAGCAGGACGTCAAGGGCGCGCTGACCAAGGTCGAGCTCGGCGAGGTCGACGCGTCGCTGGTCTACAGGACCGATGTGAAGGCCGATGCTGCGAAGATCGACGGCGTGGACTTCCCCGAGGCCGCCAAGGCCGTGAACGACTACCCGATCGCCGCGCTGGCCAAGGCGCCGAACAAGGACGGCGCCGCCGCCTTCGTCGCCTACATCCAGTCGCCCGAGGCCCAGCAGGTCCTGACCGCGGCGGGGTTCCAGGCACCGTGAGCCCTCGCACCAGCCGGTCCGCCGCCGGGGTGGCAGCCCCGTCGGCCGACCTGCCACGCCGGCGGCGGCGCGCGCACCGCGTCCCGGTCGCGCTGCTGCTCCCGGCGCTGCTCGGGCTGGCGTTCCTGACCCTGCCGCTGGTCGGGCTGCTGGTCCGGGCGCCCTGGGGCGACCTGTCCGAGCAGCTCACCAGCCCCGAGGTGTGGGAGGCGCTGCGCCTCTCGTTGATCTGTGCCACAGCGGCCACGGGGGTGTCGCTGGTGCTCGGGGTGCCGCTGGCCTGGCTGCTGGCGCGCACCGACCTGCCCGGACGACGCCTCGTCCGGGCACTGGTCACCCTGCCGTTGGTGCTGCCGCCGGTGGTCGGCGGGGTGGCGCTGCTGCTGGTGCTCGGCCGGCGCGGGATCGTCGGCTCCTGGCTGGACTCCGCCTTCGGCATCACCCTGCCGTTCACCACCACCGGCGTGATCATCGCCGAGGCCTTCGTGGCGATGCCCTTCCTGGTGATCAGCGTGGAGGGTGCGCTGCGCGCCGCCGACCCGCGCTACGAGGAGGCGGCCGCCACCCTCGGCGCCTCCCGGCTGACGGCCTTCCGCCGGGTGACCCTGCCGCTGATCGCGCCCGGCATCGCCGCCGGCGCCGTACTGGCCTGGGCACGCGCGCTGGGCGAGTTCGGCGCGACGATCACCTTCGCGGGCAACTTCCCGGGCCGGACGCAGACCATGCCGCTCGCGGTCTACCTGGCCATGGAGTCCGACCCGCAGGCGGCGATCGCGCTGTCGCTGGTGCTGCTGGTGGTGTCGATCGCCGTCCTGGTCGGCCTGCGCGACCGCTGGCTGTCCACGCCGTGAACGCGCTGCCGATGCCGATGAGGCCGGTGGTACCGCTGATGCTGGTGACGCCGGTGATGCCAGTGAGGCCGGTCATGCCAGTGAGGCCGGTGATAACGCTGATGCCGCCGTCGGCCGCCCGGTGGCCGGCCGCCCGGTCGTCGGCCCAGCCGTGGGCCCAGCCGTCGGCCCGGTCGTCAGCAGCCGCTTCCACATCAGCTGCTCCGTCGCCGGGGGCTCCGGAGTGGGAAGTCGGACCCGCCGACTTCCCGCTCCGCCGCTCGTTGCACTGCGCATCGCTCCGCGCACTCCGCCGCTCGTCCCGCCGCCGGTCCCACTCGTCATTCCGCCCCGCCCCCGCCCCGACCTCCGTTCCCCCCTGGACGCCCACACCGTGACTGCCGCCGCCCCCGCCCTCGACGCCCGGCTCCGGGTCGACCGCGCCGCCTTCAGCCTCGATCTCGCGCTCACCGCCGCGCCCGGCGAGGTGGTCGCGCTGCTCGGCCCGAACGGCGCCGGCAAGTCCACCGCCCTGCGCGCGCTGGCCGGACTGCTCCCGCTCACCGACGGCCACCTGCGGCTGGACGGCAGCGTCCTGGAGGACCCGGCGCAGCGCCTGCACACGCCCGCCGAGGAGCGCCCGGTCGGCGTGGTGTTCCAGGACTACCTGCTCTTCCCGCACCTCAGCGCGCTCGAGAACGTCGCCTTCGGCCCTCGCTGTCAGGGCCGGCCCAAGCGTGAGGCTCGCGCCGAGGCGGCCGGCTGGCTCGAACGGATGGGCCTGGCCGAGCACGCCGGCGTCCGCCCGGGCCGGCTCTCCGGCGGTCAGGCGCAGCGGGTGGCGCTCGCCCGGGCGCTCGCCGTCCGGCCCCGGCTGCTGCTGCTCGACGAGCCGCTGGCCGCCCTGGACGCCCGCACCCGGCTCGACGTGCGCTCGCAACTGCGCCGCCACCTGGCCGAGTTCGAGGCGGTGGCGGTGCTGGTGACGCACGACCCGCTGGACGCGATGGTGCTGGCCGACCGGCTGGTGGTGATCGAGGCCGGCCGGGAGGTGCAGTCCGGCACTCCGGCCGAGATCGCCCGGCGGCCGCGCACCGACTACATCGCCCGGCTGGTCGGGCTCAACCTGTACCAGGGCAGCGCGGACGGCCACCGGGTCACCCTGGCGGACGGCACCGTGCTGGCCACCACCGAGGAGCTGTCCGGCCCCGCCTTCGTGGCGTTCCCGCCGTCCGCCGTGACGCTGTACCGGGAGAAGCCGCTGTCCAGCGCGCGCAACGTCTGGGAGCTCGAGGTCGTGGGGCTGGACCTGCACGGCGACCAGGTCCGCGCCGATCTGGCGGGCGCGCCGGCGATGGCCGCCGACCTGACGCCCGCCGCGGCGGCCGAACTCGACCTCGTTCCCGGTGCGAGGGTGTGGGCGACGGTCAAGGCCGCCCAGACGCACGCGTACCCGGCCTGAGCCGGCGCCCGGACGGCGCCGGCCGGTCGGTCGGGCCGCCGGTCAGGTGGGCTGCTGGTCGGGCGGGCCGCCGGTCGGTCGGGCCGCCGGTCGGGTGGGCCGCTGGTCAGCCGGGCCGCTGGTCGGGCGGGCCGCTGGTCGGCCAGGCTGCTGATCAGCTCACCGGAGGCCGGTTCGCCAGCCGGTCCGCCGGCCGGCTTACCGGTGGTCGGGCGGCCGGTCGGTGAACCGACCCCGGAGGCCGGTCAGTCCGCGGGCGCCACGAACCCCGACTCGTACGCGGCGATCACCGCCTGGGTGCGGTCCCGGGCACCGAGCTTCGCCAGCACGCTGCTGACGTGCGTCTTCACCGTCTGCACGCCGAGGAACAGCTGGTCGGCGATCTCGCCGTTGGTCAGGCCGCGGGCGACCAGGCGCAGCACCTCCGCCTCGCGCTCGGTCAGCGCGGCGCGGGCCATGGTCTCGCGTGCCTCCCGGTTGCCGTGGCCGGCGGCGAGGCGGCGGATCGCGGTGGGGAAGAGCAGCGACTCGCCGGCCGCGACCAGCCGGACGGCGTGCGCGATCTCGGTCGGCCGGGCGCGCTTCAGCAGGAAGCCGTCGGCGCCCGCGCGCAGCGCCTGGTAGACGTAGTCGTCGATCTCGAAGGTGGTGACGACCAGGATCTTCGGCGCGTACCCGCCGGGCTGCGCGCCGTCCCGGACCAGCTCGCGAGTGGCCGCCAGGCCGTCCACCCGTGGCATCCGGACGTCCATCAGCACCACGTGCGGGCGCAGTTCGCGGGCCAGGGCGACGGCCTCGGCGCCGTCGGACGCCTCGCCGACCACCCGCAGGTCGCCCTGCGCCTCCAGGACGGCGCGCAGTCCGGCCCGGACCAGTTCCTCGTCGTCGGCCAGCAGAATGTCGATCATCACGCGCCCAAGCGTAGGGGTACCCGAACGGCCAGCACCCATTCGCCCGACTCCGGTCCGGCCGAGGCCTCGCCGCCGAGCAGCACGGCCCGCTCGCGGATGCCGCGAAGTCCCTTGCCGCCCCGGCGCGGTGAACTGCGGACCGGCGCCGCCGAGCCGCTCAGCGCGTTGGCGCAGCGGATCTCCAACCGGCCGTCGCGCAGGGCGATCCGGACGCTGACCGGTTCGCCGGGCGCGTACTTGAGGGCGTTGGTGATGCCCTCCTGGACGATGCGGTAGCCCTCGCGGGAGAGCACGCCGGGCAGTTGGCCGGACGGGAGGTCGAGCCACGCCTCCACCGGGCTGCCGGCCGCGCGCGCGGTGTCGAAGAGCGCGGGCAGCTGCTCGACGCCGGGCCGCTCGCGGGGGTCTCCCGCGTCGTCGGCCGCGCTGCCCGCCGGGTCGGTGCGCCTGGTGCCGTCGCCCGTGGTGCCGTTGTGCGCGGTGCCGTCGCGCATGGTGCCGTGGACCGTTCCGCCGCCGGCGTCGCGGAGCAGGGCGAGGGTGCGTTCGAGGTCCTCCATCGCCTGCCGGCCGGTCTCCTCGATGACTTCGAGCGCCTTGGCGACGAACGCCGGGTCGCCGACCTCGCCCGCCGCTCCGGCCTGAATGACCGTCACCGTCAGGGCGTGGCCGATGGAGTCGTGCAGCTCGCGGGCCAACAGGTTGCGTTCCAGCAGCCGTTCGGCGCGCAGCTCGGCGGCGGCCAGCCGCTCGGCCGGGGACGGCCCCAGCAGCCGCACCGCCATGGTGAGTTGGAGACGTCCCGCCCAGACGACCAGCCAGCCGAGCGCGAACAGCAGCACCGGCGCCAGCAGCAGGTACCAGGAGGTGCCCGCCCCGGCGGGGAGCCGGAGGCCGAACAGCTCAGGCACTGGCCGGACCAGCAGGTCGAAGGCGGCGGCCGGGACCAGCACCGAGAGGACTCCGACACCCGTGCCGAGGGCGACCCGGCCGACCAGCCAGGCCGCCGTCCGCCGCAGGTCGGCCCAGGTCCGGGAGGGTTCGGCGGCGATGTCCTGCTCCCGTTCGGGCATCAGCAGCAACCGCGCCTGCACCCCCTCCGCGCGCCGCGTCGCCGGGAGGAGCGCGGCCAGCACCAGCAGCACCGCGTCCACCGGGACGGCACGCACCAGGACTTCCCCGAGGCCGTGCCCGTTCGTGCCCGGATACACCATCAGCACGACGCCGACGAAGATCAGTCCGATGGTCAGGTGCAGCCACCGCGCGTAGGTGGCGGCGCTCAGCAGGGGCGCGAATATCCGGGGCATCCGGCCATCCTGCCAGGTCAGCGACGTACGGCGCCCTCCCTCCCGAGAGGGAGTCCGATCCCCTCCCGGGCGGGATCCGGCGGGGGCGCCGCTCCGGTCGAATGGGTGTCATCGACGCCGGGACGGACCGGATTCGGGGCGGACCCCCGGGACCGGCCGGACGGCCCGTCGGCGAGTACGGACGAGCAGAGAGCGGGAGGGCGACCATGATCCAGGTTCACGGCCTCAGCAAGGAGTACGACGGGACGCGCGTGGTCGACGACCTGAGCTTCGAGGTCAGGCCCGGGGTGGTGACGGGCTTCCTCGGGCCGAACGGCGCGGGAAAGAGCACCACCATGCGGCTGATCCTCGGCCTGGACCGGCCGACCGCCGGCCGCGCCCTCGTCGCCGGCCGCCCGTACGCCGAGCTGGCCGACCCGCTGCGGCAGGTCGGCGCCCTGCTCGACGCCCACGCCCTGCACGGCGGCCGCACCGCCCGCGGCCAGCTCCGCTGGCTCGCCGCCAGCAACGGACTGCCCGAGCGCCGGGTGGACGAGGTGCTCGGCCAGGTCGGACTGGCCGACGCGGCCGGCCGCCGGATCAGCGGCTTCTCACTGGGCATGCTCCAGCGCCTCGGCGTGGCCGCCGCCCTGCTCGGCGACCCGCCGGTGCTGATGCTGGACGAGCCGGTGAACGGCCTCGACCCGGAGGGCATCCGGTGGATCCGCACCCTGCTGCGCAGCCTCGCCGTCGAGGGCCGCTCGGTGCTGGTCTCCTCGCACCTGATGACGGAGATGGCGCTCACCGCCGACCACCTGGTCGTCATCGGCCGCGGCCGACTGCTGGCGGACGCGGCCACCACCGACTTCATCGACCGTCACGGCCGGACCCGGGTCCGGGTCCGCGCCGTCGACCCGGCGAAGCTCGACGCCCTGCTGCGCGACTCCGACCTCGCCGCCGAGCCGGTCGACGGCGGCGCCTGGGAGGTCAGCGGCGCCGAACCCGAGCGGATCGCCGCCCTGGCGGCGGCCAACGGCGTGGTGCTGTACGAGATCGCCGTCCAACAGGACTCGCTGGAGGAGACGTTCATGCGGATGACCGCCGGCAGCGTCGAGTACCGGGCGGTGGCGGCATGAGCGCCCTGGCCCCCGGTGCGGCGGGCGCCCTCCGCGCCGAGCGGATCAAGTTCACCACCCTCCGCTCCCAGTGGATCGCCCCGCTCGTCGCCGTCGTCCTGACCGTCGGCATCACCCTGGCGGTCAACGCCGCCTACGGGAAGGTGGACCACAGCCTGGGCGAGGACCCGGCCGGCGGGATCTACTACGGCCTGCTGTTCGGCCACGTCGCCGTGGCCTGCGTCGGGATCCTGCTGATCGGGCAGGAGTTCAACACCCGCATGATCGGCCTCTCGCTCACCGCCGTGCCCCGGCGCGGACGACTGTACGGCGCCAAGCTCGCCCTCGGCACCGGGCTCGGGCTCCTGGTGGGGCTGATCTCCACGGCCGGCTCGTTCCTCGCGGTCGCCGGCACCGTCGGCCTGGACCTGACCCTCCCCGGCATGGGGCGCAGCTTCCTGGCCGGGGTGCTCTACCACCCGCTGCTGGTGGTGTTCTGCCTCGGGCTGACCGCCATGCTGCGCAACTTCACCGCCGCGCTCGGCCTGGTCAGCCCGATGGTCTTCCTCGGCACGACCTTCCTCGCCGCGATCCCCGGGGTCCGCGAGGTGGGCCAGTTCCTCCCCGACCGGGCCGGCCTGTACGCGATGCGCACCCAGCCGGACCCGACCGTCCACTACGGCCACTGGACCGGTCTGCTGATCATGGCGCTCTGGGCCGCCGCGGCCGCGTACGGCGGCCTGCGCTCGATCCGCCGCTACGCGGCCTGACGCGGCGAGCGACCGCCGACCGCCGCGGGGCGGCTCGGAGCCGCGAGGAGCGAGGGCGAGCTGCGAGCGGTGCACCGCGGACCGCCACGGTGCGGCGAACAGATCACAAGTAACAGATAACAGCTGACAGATTTCATCATCTGTCAGCTGTTATCTGTGATCCGTCTGCTGTTCGCCCTCAGCCGTCGGCCCTCAGCCGTTCGCCGGCCGTTCGTGCGGTCAGCCGTCCGCGGCCGTCCCGCGCAGGGCCGGGTGGTCCGCCACGACCGTGCAGCTGCCCGGGGCGATCTCGGTGAAACCCGCGTCCTGGACCAGCGGCAGGCCACTGGCCACCAGTTCGGCCCAGGCCTCCGGCGTGGCCGTGCGGACGGCCAGGGCGAAGCCGGACTCGGCCCACTCCTTGCGCTGCGCCTCGTCCAGCCGCCACCAGGCGAGCTGGGCCGCGTGGCCGGTCTGCGCCATCGTCTTCCCGGCGCTCATCGCCAGCTCCGGATTGAGCCAGAGCACCGGCACGCTCGGATCGTGGGCGCCCACCGGGCCGGTCTCCTCCAGGTCGGTGCCCGAGACCTGGAGCTTGGCGAGCTCCTTGGGCCAGCCGTCGAGCGGAACCGGCGGGAAGACCCGCACCTCCGCCTCCCGCCCGGCGACCGTGATCCCGGGCAGTTCGCCGGCCCGGCGCCACTCGCCGCCGCGTGCCCTCCGGACCACCTTGCGGATCCGGGCGTCCTCCCAGGCCGCGACGCGCTCGGCCCACTCGCCGTCCGGCCCGGTCACCCGGGGGTCGGCGAGCAGCGTGAGCACGGCCCGCGCCGAGGTCTCCAGCGCGTCGGTCCGCCCCGGCGGGGTGGCCCGCTCCAGCCGGACGACCAGGGGCAGCACATACTGCGGCCGGGCGTCGCGGTCCTCGGGCGCAGGGGCAGGGACGGGGGCGTCGAACGGAGAAGTCACCCGTCAAGCATGCCAGCCCTCGTCCCGCCGCGATCACGCCAGGTCCGGGCTGGAGGCCGTGGGTCCAGGCCGGCCTGGAGGCCGTGGTCCAGGAGCGCGGGCGGGTGGCCGAAGCCCCGGACCGGCGGCCGACGCCCGGGCCGGACCCGGTCAGGAGAGGTAGTCCTCCGCTCCGCCGTCCCGCCGGATGTCGAGCGTCACGCAGTGGAAGCCCCCGCCGAGCGCCCGCGAGTGGCGCAGCCGGTGCGGCAGGACGGTGACGCCGGCGTGCTCCAACTGCTTGATCAGGCTCCGCTGGCCGGATTCCACGATCGCGGTGTCGGGGCTGACCATCAGCAGGTTCATGCTGATCCAGCTCTCGCTGAGCGCGTACGCGGGCGAGTCCGCCGACGGCTCGGCGGGCGGGCACCAGAGGATGTCCCAGCCGCGCAGCGGTTCGGGCACCGTCTCGGGGTTGATCCGCTCCGGGTTGAGCAGCACCAGTCCGGGCCTCAACAGGGCGATGGTGCTGTCGATGTGGGTGTACCCGTAGATGTCGCGCAGAGGGTGCAGCCGCAGGTCGCCGAGCAGTCCGAGGGTGGACTCCAGCCACTTCAGGCCGAGTTCGTTGCCGCTGCGGGAGACCTGGTAGAAGACGTCGCGGCCGAGCCGCAGGACGTTGGCGGCGTCGAAGACCGGCTCGGACTCGCCCAGCAGCGGCAGGCCGTCGGCGTCGAACTCGAAGAGCTCGTCCTCGAGTCTCGGCCGGGGCGCCGCCAACCACCGCGCCCCGCCCCGCAGGTACTCCTGGAACAGGTTGCGCAGGCCGAACACCTCGAAGTAGCGGTGCCGCATCGGGCTCGCCACCTCGATCACGGTCTCGCCGACCACCAGGGTGAGGTCGCGCGGGCAGTAGGAGTGGAAGCCGCCGTCGGCGCGCCACCTCGGTGCGGCGAACTCGGCGCCGTGGTCGATGACTTCGGGCTGGTGCACGGTGACACCGAGATCGCGCAGGGTGGCGACCAGCGCGTCCAGGTCCTCCTCGGTCTCTTCCACGACCTGCTGCGGATAGGCACCGACCGGGATCGCGGCGAGGTCGGCCGCACCGGTCTTCGGGAAGCAGGACAGCCAGCACGACGGGTCGGACTGCTCCGGCAGTCGGGCACCCACGGCGGTGCCGACCACCACCTCGCGCAGCGTGGTGAACTCGTCCCAGCTGTGCACCGGACTGGCCGGCCTGGCCGGGCGGACCGACTCGGACATGACTCTCCTTGACGCGGATTCAGGACGGACGAGAACGGCACGGGCGGCGACGGCGGTGAGCACCGGCTCCACGCAACTCGACACGGGCACCACGAAGCACGGTGAAGCACGACGGAGCACGGCCCCGTGCACGGGTTCGGAGCACCGCTCGGAAAGCCGCCGGAACGAAGGGCGGACGGACCGCTCCGACGGTGGATCGACCTCGAACCCGGTACCGAGAAGTCCGAGACGACCACCGGACCGGCGCCGGCCGCTCGTGATGGGTGGGATATCCCGGCCGGGTGGGCGAATTCACGTTGTGCGAGCCGGGATCGAGCGCCAAGCTACCCGGCACCGCGACGGCCGCGCAAGCAGGTGATCGACAATTCCGGAGCCGCCCGGACGGCTCGGAAATCCACCGCCCCGTTGTTCAACTCCCTTTCACCGACGCCGATCAATTCCACCGGCCAATCCGACCGGACAATCCCACCGGCCCATTCCGCCGATCAACTCTTCCGGGGCACTCGCCCGGGAACTCGCGGGGGAACGCGGCCGAACAGCGAGACCGACCGACTCGGTCGATCAACCCGTTGATCAGCCCCACCGGCCAACCGTGCCGATTCAGTCCGGCCGGTCAACCCGACCGATCGAACCGGCCGTTCAATGCCGCAGGACGCGCCGGATCCGGTTCCCGCCCGCCAGCGTGATCAACGCGCCGCCGGCGGCCGCCAGTCCGGCGACCGTCAGGCTCTGCCGCCGGGCGCGCCGGCGGTCCGCCGCTGCCGCGCGGAGGCCCGCCGCCAGGAACGCCCGCTCGACCCAGCCCGTGCTCAGCTCGCCGGCCACCACCCGCCGGTGGACCTGCTCCAACCTGGTGCCCCGGTAGAGCAGTTCGGGGTCGCGGTCGGCGGCGGCCCAGCTGCGCGCGGCCTCGGTGAGCCGCCGCTGCTCACCGAGGGTCTCCCGGCCCTCGGCCAGCCAGTCCCGCAACCGGGGCCAGGCCTGCGGCAGTCCGTGGTGGGACAGCTGGACGGTCTCCCGGTCCAGCACCACCAACCGTGCCCGGACCAGCCGTTCGAGCACCGCCGGCACCCCGGGTTCGTCGAACTCGCCGCGCCGGACCGGCTTGCACGCCCGCTCGCCGCCGGTGTCCGGCGCCGGCTCACCACCGAGCCGCAGGAACACCGCCCGGGCCCGTTCCCGGTCGGCCGGCTCCAGCCCGGTGAACAACGCCTCGGCGGTCCGGGCCAGTGCTCCCTCGAACCCGCCGGTGGCCTGGAACCCGGCCAGCGTCAGCGCATTGCCACTGCGTCGCCGCCACGTCTCCAGCAGTGCCGCCGACACCAGCGGCAGGGCACCGGGCTGCTGGGCGGCCGTGGAGATCAGCACCGCGAGCAGTGCTCCTTCGACGGTGCACCCGGAGCGCAGCGCCGGCTCGGTGATCGCCCGCCGCAGCTCGTCCGGTGCGGGCGCGCCAACCGCCAGCACGGTGTCTCCGCAGGCCGCGGCCAGGGCGGGGTGTTCCGCCCTGAGCGCGTCGTACTGGTCGGACCGCACCACCAGGACCACCCGGCATCGAGCGCCCCGGGACGCCCCGACGCCCCTCGCTCCCCCGCCGCCGCCCCCGGCGCCCGACCCGGCCGTGCCCTCCGCCGCCGCCACCAGCGCGTCCAGGAACCGGGCGCGCTCGCCGGCGTCCCGGCACCGCGTCCGCAGCTCCTCGCCCTGGTCCACCACCAGCACCGGGTCCTCGCCGGGCGACCCCGCCGCCGCTTCGGCGCCTCCCCCGCCCCGGCCCCCGACCTCCCGGCCCCCGCGCACGCCGAACGCCTGCCCGGCTCGCTGCCCGAGCCGGGCGAGCGCCAGCGCGAACGCCTCCATCGGCCGTTCCCCGGGGGTGAGCAGCACCATCGGCGCCCCCTTGCCGGGGCGGCCGCCGAACCCGGCGGCCCCACCACGCGCCGCACTCCCGGTGCCGCCGCCGGCCGGACCGCCCGCACCGCCGGCGCCGTCCGCCCCGCCCGCGCCGACCACCCCGGCCCTGCCGCCCAGGCCGCCCAGGCCGCCCAGCCCGGCCAGCAGACCCGCCCTGACCAGCGAGGACTTGCCGGCCCCCGAGGGCCCGGTGACCACCACCAGCCGCCGTTCGCCCAGCAGTGCGACCAGCCGCTCCAGGAGCGCCTCGCGTCCGAAGAACCGTTCCGCGTCCGCCGCCTCGTACGCCGCCGCCCCCGGGTACGGGGCCCGGCCGGCGTCCTGGGTGCGCCGCCGGGCGGCGGTGTCGGCCGCCAGTTCGGCGGCGAGCAGCTGCCAGCGGTGCTGCCACTCGCGGACGTCCCCGCCGCACGCCTGCACGTACGCGAGGGTGACGGCGAGGCTGGGCAGCCGGCGCCCACCCGCGGCCACCGACAGGCTCGCGGCCGAACAGTGGGCCCGGACGGCCAGTTGGCGGTACGGCGGGGTGCCGGCCCGTTCCCGGAGGGCGCGTAAGTCGCCCGCGAAGCGGAGCAGCGGGCCGTCCCCCTGGTCCAGTGGACTCTCCCGACGCGGCACAGCGGCCCCCTTCTCCGTCGACGTGGCGACCTCGATGTCCACCCTTTGAGATTCATCATGCTCAGGACAGTTGGCGTCAAACAATGGGGCTGACCCGCCGGTTGTTCCGAGTTGATGTTCAATGTCCAGCCGTACGGCGCCGAACAAAGGCGTTGGGATAGAACCGGGAGCCGCAGACTTCGCTGACTTCGGAGATCTCCATGAAGTTCACGCGGTACTGCCGTTCCCTGCTGTCCACACCCGCGATGGCGGTGGAGCGGTACGCCAAGAGCCACCAGTCCGGGGCCGACATCGCCATGGTCGACCTGGAGGACTCGGTCCCGCCCGCACGGAAGGAGGAGGCCCGCCGTCTCGCCGAGGAGTTCTTCGCCCTGCCGTCCACCAAACTCGCCCGGAGCGCGGTCCGGATCAACTCCCTTTCGGGCACGGACGGTTTGCGCGACCTGATCGCCCTCACCCGGTACCGCGTCAAACCGGACGTCGTGCTGATCCCGATGGCGGAGTCACCGCGGGACATCGAGATCGCGGCCGGGGCGCTCGCGGCGGACTGCCCGCAGACGGAGTTCCTCGCCGTCGTCGAGACACCGCTCGGCATCGAGCGCGCCCCCGCCATCGCCGCGGCCGGCCACCGGCTGCGCGGGCTGGTCTTCGGCTCCGCCGACTACGCCTTCGCGGTCGGCGCCCGGCTCTCCTGGGAGGCGCTCGCGCACGCCCGCGGCCGGGTGGTCAACAGCGCCCGCGCCGCCGGGATCGAGGCGATGGACGCGCCGTTCTTCGAGGTCGACGACACGGACGGGCTGCGCCGGGAGGCCGCGCTCGCCCGGGACTTCGGCTTCAGCGGCAAGATCGCCGTGCACCCGCACCAACTCCCGTACATCAACGAGGCGTTCAGCCCGGACGAACAGCTCCTGGAGCGAGCGCGGCGGGTGGTCGCGGCGGGTCTGGAGAACGGCCGCTCGGTCACCGTCGTGGACGGGGTGATGGTCGGCATGCCGTTCTTCGAGGCCTCCCAGCGCCTGATCGAGCAGTTCGCCCCACCCGCACCGACCGACAGCAAGGAGAAGTGACGATGAGCGAAGCAGCGGCATCCACCCCGCCCGGGACCATCCAGGGCCCGCGCCGGTACCGCAACGCCGAGACGATGCTCGCCACCGCCGACCCGGTCTGGCAGGCGGCCGGCGCCAACGGCCTGATCGGCATCAAGGTGGACTCCGAGTCCAACAACCGGCTGATCGTCCGCGAGACCGGCCACGAGTTCGCGAACATGGTCTCCTGCGCCTACCTCGGCCTGAACAACCACCCGCAGATCGCGGCCGGCGCCGTGGACGCGCTCACCGAGTCGCGGAGCACCTGGCTGGTCACCTCGACCACCCGGATCCGGCACAACCTGCTGGTCCGGCTGGAGGAGGAGTTGGGGGAACTGTTCGGCGCGCACATCCTGCCGGGCGCCTCCTGCACCGCGCTCACCGCGGGCATCCTGCCACTGGTCGCCTCCGGTCACCTCGACGGCACCTGCGACGGCAACGGCGGCGGGCCCCGGGTGATGGTGTTCGACCGGTTCTGCCACTTCTGCATGGCGTACGTGAAACCGATCTGCGCGGACGAGTCACTGGTGCTCAACTGCCCGCACAACGACCTGAACTACCTCGAGGACGTCTGCCGCAAGTACCCGAGAGTCGCCTACGTGGCCGACGGCGCGTACTCGATGGGCGGCGCGGCGGCCCTCGACGGGCTGCTCGAACTCCAGGACCGCTACGGGCTCTTCCTCTACATCGACGACTCCCACTCGCTGTCCATCATGGGCGAGCGCGGCGAGGGCTTCGTCCGCTCCCGGCTGGAGATGAACCCGCTCACCGTCATCGTGTCCAGCCTCGGCAAGGGGTTCGGCACCGGCGGCGGCATCGCCATGCTCGGCAACCGCGAGCAGTTCGAGTTCCTGCACCGGCACGCCGGCCCGGTGGGCTGGTCGCAGAACGTCGCGCTGCCGCTGGTGGGCGCCTCACTGGGCAGCGCCGCCCTCCACCGCTCACCAGAACTCGGCGAGCTCCAGGCGAAGTTGAACCGCAACATCGACCTCTTCGACGAGCTGCTGCCGACCACCTTCGCGGGCAACGGCCTGCCGGTGCGCCGGGTCGACGTGGGCGACGCCGAGCGCGCGGTCAAGCTCTCCGCGCAGCTCTTCGAACGCGGCTTCTACAGCTCGGCGGTGTTCTTCCCGATCGTCCCCAAGGGCGAGGCGGGCCTGCGGCTGATGCTGCGCGCCGACATGGACGAGCGCCTGATCACCGAGTTCGCCGGCCACGTCAAGGAACTCACCGCGGACCTCTGACGCTCGGGCCGCGCCCCCCTCCCCACGAGTCCGGCCCAGCCCGACTCCGACCCCAACCCTGATCCCCGGGAGCAGCACACCATGGACGAACCCGAGCCGGCCGGCTTCCGGCGGATCGGCGAGCGGCGCTACCGCGAGGTCGTCGGCCGCCACTACGAGGAGTTCACCGTCGGCGAGGTGATCGAGCACCGCCCCGGGCGGACCGTCACCGAGCTGGACAACGTACTGATGAGCATGCTCAGCATGAACGACGCGCCGCTGCACATCGACGCCGCGTACAGCGAGCACACACCCTGGGGGCGGCCGATCGTCTCCAGCCTGGTGACGCTCAGCATCGTCGGCGGGATGACCGCCCGCTCCACCAGCGGGCGGACCATCGCCAACCTCGGCTGGGAGAACATCCGGATGACCCACCCCGTGTTCACCGGGGACACCCTCTACGCGGAGACCGAGACGCTGGCCAAGCGGCTCTCCAAGAGTCGCGCCGGGCAGGGCATCGTCAGCTGCCGGACCACCGGCACCAAGTCCACCGGCGAGGTGGTGGTGGTCTTCGAGCGCAGCTTCCTGGTCCCGCTCCGCGGCCACGGGCTGGACGAGGTCGCGGGCTACTGAGGAATGACGACCGACAGATGACAGCTGACAGATAACAGATAACAGATGATGAAATCTGTCAGCTGTTATCTGTCGGTCGTCCCCTGCCAGCCGGCGCCCGCCTCCCGGCGCACGTCCACCACCACCTTGCCCATGGTCTCGCGCGCGCCCATCGCGCGGTGCGCGTCGGCGACCCCGTCGAGCGGGACGACCCGGTCGATCCGCGCCACCAGCCGCCCCTCCCCGGCCAGTCGGAACAGGTGTTCGGCGACGCTCGCGAACAGTGCCCGGTCGTCCAGCACGTGCTGCAGCCAGAAGCCGAGCACGCCGACCGAACCCTCCGCCAGCTCGGCCACCGAGAAGGACTCCTCCGGGCCGCCGCGGGCCCCGACACAGAGCAGCCGACCGAACGGTGCCAGCGCCGCCAGTCCGGACCGCAGCACGCCACCGCCGACGGAGTCCACGAAGAGGTCCACCCCGCCCGACTCCCCCAGCCGGGCGGCGAGTTCCGGGTCGGCGGGGTCCACGGTGGCGTCCGCCCCGAGCGAGCGGACGAACTCCCGCTTGACCGCCGTCGAAGCGAGGCCCACCACCCGGCCGGCCCCCAACTCCCGGGCCAGCTGCACCACGAGGTGACCGACCCCGCCCGCGGCCGCCGTCACCACCACCCGCTCACCCGGCCGCAGCCGCCCGAGCAGCGTCAGCGCGCCGTACGCCGTCGCCCCCTGCTCCAGCAGGGCCAGCGCCTGCTCGTCGCCGACGCCGTCCGGCACCTCAATCGTGAACGCCTCCTCCGCGCACGCCACTTGGGCGTACCCGCCGCCCGATCGGAGCAGCGCGGCGACGCGTCGCCCGTCGCGGCGCCGCCGTCCGACCACGTCGGCGCCGAGCACCGCGGGCAGCGGGTAACGCCGGTACTCACCCTCCCGGCAGTGCAGGTCGGCGTAGTTGAGACCGGCCAGCGCGACGTCGATCAGCACCTGACCGGGCCCGGGCACCGGTTCGGGCAGGGTCTCGGTCCGGAACTCCTCCGGCCCGCCGTAGCGCCGGATCACCGCCGCCCGCATGCCGCCCGGCGGCGCGGTCCGCGCCGGTCGCGGGCCCGCCGTCCCGTCGTCCGTCACCGCGCGAAGAGGGCGAGCAACCGGCCTTCCGCCACCCGCGCCGCCGGTGCGTCCTCGGCGATCACGCAGTACATCACCGACCCGTCGGCCGGCCCGAAGTCGGCGCTGAACACCACCCCGGTGCGCGTCACCCGTTCGAAGCCGAGCCCGGCCCGTTCGACCGCCGCGACGGCCTCCGGGAAGGACGGGACGTGCAGACCGGCCAGCTCCAGGATCACCCGGGCTCCGCGGTGTTCGGCGCCGACCAGGCGGGCGAACAGCGCGTCGTGCAGGTGGGTCGAACCGGTCAGCCGCCCGTTGGTCTCGCTGAAGTACAACTCGCCCTTGGGCGTGAGGAAGGCGTCCGCGCTGAGCGTGCCGCGGTAGCCGAGCACCCGCAGCGACTCGCACAACCGGGCTCCCTGGTCGACGAGTTCGGCACGCACCCCGGCGTCCGGGGTGACCGGCGGGGTGATCTCGCCGACCACCACGGGATCCATCACCATCTCCCCGCAGCCGGAGAGCACCGAGCGGCGCCCGTCGATCGTGAACTCCGCGTACAACGGCACCGAGTCGGCGAAGTACCGCTCCACCACGACGCGTTGACCCCGGCCACCGGTGAGCCAGTCCCATCGCCCGGCGACGTACGCCGCGACCGCCTCCCGGTCCGCCAGCGGGACCACGCGCTGCGCCCCGGCCGGGGTGACCTGCTCGTCCCGGCTGAGGATCTCGTTGCCGAAGCCGCCGGCCTGGAACTCGACCTTCACCATCACGCTGTGGCCCTGCTCCAGCAGGCCGTTCACCGCCGCCTCGACCTGCTCCGGCGTGGAGGCGACCGTGCCCGGCGGTACCGGCACGCCGGCGCCGGCGGCCAGTGCGCGGAACACCGCCTTGCTGTTGACCAGCGCGTTGCCACCCTGCGCGGCGAACGCGTGCCCCGGCACGGCGTGTTCGGCGTCGAGCGCGGCGGCCAGGTCGACCACGGCGGCGTTCGGCGAGATCGCCAGCACCCGCTCCACCGTCCGCCCGGCGAGCACCCGGCGCAGCTCCTCGCGGAAGCCCGGGTCGGCCAGCCGGTCCGGGGTGAGGATGGCGTCGCCCTCGGTCCCCGGCGGCGGCACGACCACGGTGAGGCTGTCCGCCCGGGTGCCGGTCAGCCCGGTGACGTAGCCGAGGTACGCCGGATCGGGGCTCCAGGGCAGCACGAGGACGTCGCCGTCCTCGGCGAACCAGAGCATCCGCTGGGCCCCGCAGCCGGCGAACTGCCGCTCCAGCGGCGTCATCCCGGTGAGGTCCCCGACCATCTCCTCGGTGCGGTTGTTCCCGATGCACAGCGTCGTCATCTGCCGGCCTCTCCCCAACTCTCCCCATCACCGGTCGGTGCAGCGCTCCAGGTGTAGCGCACGGGGATTGTTTCGGGGCCGGGGCTCGGTCATTGAACAAAAACGGTGAACAACGGCCCACCCACGGCATGCCAGGCCGGAGACGGACACGGGTGCGGCTGCGGCTGCCGATGCGGCGGAGGTCCGGGGCGTCAGCGCAGCCGCTGCCGCAGCTCGTCGACGGCCGACCGGATGCCGGCGCTGTACACGTCCTCGGGCAGCGCGTCCAGGCTCATCACCGCGCGTTCCAGCTGCTCGCGCGCCTGATCGGGCTCGCCGAGCTTGAGGTGGTCGGAGGCGAGGTTGAGGTGCAGCGACGGGTAGAAGGCGCGGACCTGGAGGGCCGACTCGTAGGTCTGCGCCCGTTCGGCGGTCAGCGAGTCGGCGGCGGCCAGTGCCCGGCGGTCCCACTCCAGCTCGGCACGCGGGTCGTCCTGAAGATCGGCGAGGTAGTGGGCGAGCACGCAGCGGTGGAACACGTCGCCTCGTTCGCCGAGCGCCTCCCAGAGCCGCTCGAAGCTCTCCCGCGCCTGCGCCGTCCGCCCGCGTTGCGCGGCCTGGACACCGTCGAGGCCCAGCGCGAGCCGGGCCAGTACCGCGTCCTCGGGCGCCCCCGGCTCACGGTCCGCCGCGCCGCCACGGGACGCGCCACCCCCGGACGCCCCGCCTGCACCGGACGCGCTCCCCATGGCCGCGCCACGGTCGAGCGCGGCACTCTCGGACATATCGGACATGCCCGCAGCCTAACCGCCCGCCACGCCTCCCGCGTCGGCACGCCGCACGCGGGCGGGCACCCGGACGGGCGCCCGTGCCAGCCCCAGGCCGGCACGCGCCTCCCCCACACCGGGCGCCCACCTGCGGCGCACCCGCTCCGTCAGCGCCGGCAGCCACCAGCGCCAGCAGTCGTCGCCGCCGGCAGCGCCAGTGGCCGTCAGCGCCGGTAGCCGCGTTGCGGGTCCCGCTCCTCGGCGTCCTCGTACACCAGGAACCAGCCCTCCGGGTGGGTCGCCGCGAGCAGCAGCTCCGTACGCTGCTCGGCGGTCAGCTCCGGATCGCCGTCGTCCGGCCCGTAGACGCCGAACAGCTCGTCGTGGCACCCGTCCCAGTCGTAGTCGTAGAGGTCGGCCGGAAGGTCGCCCATCATGTCCGCGACCGACTCGGGCTGCGCGCCGAGCAGCGCCCGGGCGTCCACCAGGGCCATCCGCAGCGCGATCTCCTCGGCCAGGCAGCGCGGCAGCGGCCACTCGCCGAGCGCGAGGTCGTCGGCGAGGTCGTCGAAGGCGCGGGCCATCGCCCGCCGCCAGCCCCGGTGCAGGCGCCAGGTGCGGTGCGGCAGGCGGGCGAAGACCGTCCAGTCCCCCTCCTCGCCGTCGACGACCGGCTCGTCCTCGTGCTCCTCGAGGTCGTCGTAGGCGGCATCGGCCAGACCGAGCAGCTGGGCGTGGAGCAGGCAGGCGGTGCGCGGGGTGAGCGTCCAGTCGCCGGCTCCGCCGCCGCTGTCCTCCTCGTCGCCGTCCAGCGGGAACAGCTCGGCGAAATCCGGCGCGAAGTCCTCGGTGACGCTGATCTCCAGCGTGCCGCCGATCGCCTCGACACCCGGGATCGCGGCCACCAGCCGGTCCGGGTGGAGCAGCGCGCCGAGCGCCGCGTTGGCGTCCTCGGCCACCTCGCGCAGCAGTTCGCGGCGCTGGCCGGCCGGGTCGATGCCCTCGAAGTCCAGCTCCTCGACGGCCGCGATCGCGGCCGCGCGCAACGCCGGCCAGTTGGTGATCCGCAGGCCCAGCACCACCGTCGCCTCGATCTCCTGCGCGCCGGAGTCCTCCGCCGCGCCCGGCCCCTGTGGATGATCGCTTCGCTCGCCCATGGGGCTACGGTACGGCTTTTCGGCCGCCCGATCACCGGTGCGGTGCAGCTTCACCACGCCTTCACCGCCGCTTCCCGGCCACGTCTGCGCCCCCGGGCGTCGGGCAGCCCGCAGGATGGGCCCATGGCAAACATCGAGGAATTCGGCGGCGGGCAGCGCCCCGACGCCCAGGTGCTGGTCGTGACCACCAACGACATCCCGGGATTCCGGGTCGACCACGTGATCGGCGAGGTCTTCGGACTCACGGTCCGCAGCCGCCACATCGGCAGTCAGATCGGCGCCTCGCTCAAGTCGATGGTCGGCGGCGAGCTGCGGGGTCTGACGAAGACCCTGGTGGAGAGCCGCAACGAGGCGATGGAGCGGCTGGTCGAGCAGACCAGGGCGCGTGGCGGCAACGCGGTGCTCATGTTCCGGTTCGACGTCACGGAGGCGGCGGAGGTCGGCACGGAGGTCTGCGCGTACGGCACCGCCGTGGTGATCTCCCCGGCGGCCTGAGCCCGCCGGCCCACGGACGCCCGAACACCCGGGTGCCCGGATGCCCAGGGCCCCCGGTGATGACCGGGTGCCCAGCTGCCCGGGGCCCCGGGTGCCCGGGTCCGGGTGCCCGGATGCCCGGGAACACTCCTCCCCCACCCGATGTTTCACCGGCGTGACTGTTTACGGTGCAACCAATGTCGGTGGGGCCCACGCCGACGAGACCCTGCGGACCGGCGCACCGCGCGACGACGTGCGACGGGTCGACGTCCTGGTGGTGGGCGCCGGGCAGGCCGGCCTCTCCGCCGCCTACCACCTGCGCCGTCGCGGCTTCTCCCCCTACCGGGCCGACGCCGGCACCGACACCGACACCGGAACCGCCGCCGAGGTGGACGGCGCCCGGGCTGACGGCGCCGGCTTCGTCGTGCTCGACGCCGACGACTTCCCCGGCGGCGCCTGGGCGCACCGCTCGCCCTCGCTGCGGATGGCCACCGTGCACGGCTTCCACGACCTGCCCGACTTCGAGCTGCCCGAGCCCGACCCCGCGGCCCCGGCCCGCGAGGTCGTCCCGGGGTACTTCGCGGCGTACGAGGCGAAACACGCGCTCCCGGTCGTGCGCCCCGTCCGCGTCCGGGCGGTCCGCTCCGAGTCCGACCGGCCGGACGCCCGGCTGCTGGTCGAGACCGACGCGGGCACCTGGTCCACCCGGGCGCTGATCAACGCGACCGGTACCTGGACGCGCCCGTTCCTGCCGCACTACCCCGGGCACTTCGCGGGGCGGCAGCTGCACTACGCCGAGTACCGGGGGCCGGAGGAGTTCGCCGGCAAGCGCGTCCTGGTGGTCGGCGGCGGCGCCTCGGCGATCCAGGTGCTGTCCGAGGTCGCGGCCGTCGGCGAGACGGTCTGGGTCACCCGCACCCCGCCGGTCTTCCACGAGGGCCCGTTCACCCCGGAGTACGGGCGGGCGGTGGTCGCGAAGGTCGAGGAGCGGGTCCGCCAGGGCCTGCCGGTGCGCAGCGTGGTGAGCGTGACCGGCCTCGGCCCGTCCGTCGCCTACCGCCGGGCCGAGGAGCTGGGCGCGCTTCACCGCCGGCCGATGTTCGACCGCCTCACCGAGCGCGGCGTCGCCTGGGGTGACGAGGAGCTGGCGGTGGACGCCATCGTCTGGGCCACCGGCTTCCGGCCCGAGGTCGGTCACCTGGCGCCGCTCGGCCTGCGCTCCCCCGGCGGCGGCATCGCGCTCAGCGGCACCCGCGCCACCGCCGACCCCCGCGTCCACCTGGTCGGCTACGGCCCGTCGGCCAGCACCGTCGGCGCCAACCGGGCGGGCCGGGCCGCCGTCAACGAACTCGTGGCGCTGCTCGGCGCGCCGGCACCGGTGGAGGCCGCCATCGGGAGGCCGTGACGCCCCGGCACGGGTCGGTCGGAGCCGGCACGCCCGGCGTCCGGGGCTGACGGACGACGGCCACGGCCGGTACCCAGCGGCCGTGGCCGGTCTGAGCAACCGTGGCCGGCGCAACGACAGTGGCCGGCATGCAGCGACCGTGGCCGGTGCTCAGCGGCCGTGGCCGGCGCTTCAGCGGTCGAAGTCGACCGTGACCCGGTCGGTGACCGGGCGGGCCTGGCAGGTCAGCACGTAGCCGGCCGCCAGCTCCTTCTCCTCCAGCGCGAAGTTGCGGCGCATCTCCACCTCGCCCTCGGTCACCAGCGCGCGGCAGGTGCCGCACACCCCGCCCTTGCAGGCGAACGGCAGGTCCGGGCGGGAGCGCTGCGCACCGTCCAGGACGGAGCGGTCGCGCGGGAGCGAGAGCGTGCTGCCGCGCCCGTCCAGGACGACCGTGACCTCGCTGTGCGGGCCGCCGTCGGCCGTCCCGGCCCCGGAGTCGTCCGCGCGTTCGGCGACCGGCTCGTCCTCGGCGTGGAACAGCTCCTGGTGCACCCGCTCGCCCGGCACGCCCAGCCCGGCCAGCAGCTCCTTGGCGCCGACGACCATGCCGAACGGGCCGCAGAGCCACCAGTGGCCGACCGCTGCCACGTCCACCAGCGCCGCCAGCAGCGCCTCGACCCGCTCCGGGTCCAGTCGGCCGCTGAGCAGTTCGGCGTCCCTGGTCTCCCGGGAGAGCACGTGGACCAGCTGGAAGCGGCCGAGGTAGCGGTCCTTCAGGTCGGCCAGCTCGTCGGCGAACATCACGGTGTCGCTGCGCCGGTTGCCGTAGAGCAGGGTGACGGTGGAGGCGCCGTCGGCGGCCAGCACCGAGGCGGCGATCGAGAGCATCGGCGTGATGCCGGAGCCGGCCGCCAGCAGCACGTGGTCGGCGGGCACGCCCAGTTCGGGGGTGAACAGGCCGGTCGGGGTGAGCACCTCGACCTCCTCGCCGACCGCCGCCTCGCGCACCAGCCAGCGGGAGAACAGCCCGCCGGGCACCTCGCGGACGGCGATCCGCAGCGGTCCGCCGACCGGGGCGCAGATCGAGTACGACCGGCGCTCGTCGGCACCGTCCACCATCCGGCGCAGCGTCAGCGTCTGGCCAGGGCGGAAGGCGAAGGGCTCGGCGAGCCCCTCGGGCACCTCGAAGGTCACCGCGACGGCGTCCTCGCAGAGCCGCTCCACCGCGCTGATCCGCAGCCGGTGGAAGCTCGGCCGGCGGGCCGGACGGACGGCGTCGGCGGTCGCGGACTCGGCGGTCGCGGACTCGGCGGGCCCGGGCTCGACGGTCGCGGACTCGGCGGTGCCGCCGGGTGCGGCCGTGCTCGTGGTCCCAGCCAGGTCGGTGGTGCCGGCGGCCATTCAGATCTCCTTGACGCGTTCGAAGGGCTCACGGCAGTCGCGGCAGCGCCAGAGCGCCTTGCACGCGGTGGAGCCGAAGCGGGACAGCTCCTCGGTGTCGGTGCCGCCGCAGAGCGGGCAGGCCACGAGGTGGCGGGTCGGGCCGAGGGTCAGCAGGCCCGGGGACGTGCGGCGACCGAACGCGGGCCCGGTCGAGGACCCCACTGCGGACCCGACCGAGGATCCGGCCGACGGTCCGGGCGGGGCGATACCGGCCTCGGCGAGCTTGCGGCGGCCCGCCTCGGTGATCAGGTCGGTGGACCACGGCGGGTCGAGCCGCAGCCGGACCCGGACGTCCGGGTAGCCGGCCGCGCGCAGCCGCCGGTCCACGTCGGCCGCCATCTCGGCGACCGCCGGGCAGCCCGAGTAGGTCGGGGTCAGCCAGGCGGTCACCGTCCCGTCGGCCTCCGCGTCCGCCCCGGCCGCTCCCGCCGCCCCGTCCCCCACCGTGACCTCGGCCAGCACGCCGAGGTCGGCCAGGGTGAGCATGGGCAGTTCGGGGTCCGGGACGGCCGCCGCGATCTCCCAGGCCCGCTCGCGCGCGGTCGCGTCCCGATCAGTCGCGTCCCGGTCGGTCACGTCCCGGTCGGTCGCGTCCCGGTCGGTCACGTCCCGGTCGGTCGCGCTCCGGTCGGACGCGCGTCCCGTCGGCGCTTCCCCGGCCATCCCGGCCACCTCCTCGGCCGTCCCGGTCAGCACGGCGGTCACCACGTCGCCCCCGGGTGGGCGCGGGCCAGCACCTGCAGCTCGGCCAGCAGCGGGCCGAGCGCCTCGGTGTGCACGCCGTCGCGCCCGGCCCGGCCGCCGACCGTGGCCAGCCCCGGCGTCTGCGGCACGGTCAGCCCGGCCTCGGCGAGGACCGCCGTCAGCTCCCGCAGCACCGGTTCGCGCAGCGTCGCCGGGTCCACGCCGACCCGCACCTCGACCGGGTGCGCGGTGAACAGCTCCTCCAGCAGCGGCCAGACCGCGTCCAGCCCGGCCTGCATCCGCCGCGCCGAGTACGGCGTGCCGTCACCGAGCCGCAGCGTCCAGGCGGTGGCGTACTCGCGGTGGTAGGCGAGCTCCTTCACGCCGCGGGCGGCGACCGCGGCCAGCACCGGGTCGCGGTGCCCGGCCAGCCGCTCGTACAGCGCGCCGCGCGCGGTGGCGAAGAGCAGCAGCCTGGCGATCGAGTACGCGAAGTCCCCGTTCGGCGCCTCGACCAGCCGGACGTTGCGGAAGTCGTGCTCCTCGCGCCAGTACGCCAGGTCGTCCTCGGTACGGCCGGAGCCGTCCGCCTGGCCGGCCCGGGTGAGCAGCTGGCGGGCCTGGCCGAGCAGGTCGAGGCCGAGGTTGGCGAGCGCGACCTCCTCCTCCAGCTCCGGCGCCCGGGTGCACCACTCGATCAGCCGCTGGGCGAGGACGAGCGCGTCGTCGCCGAGCATCAGGCAATAGGCGGCGAGGTCGGCACCGTCCAGGCCGGCCGGGACGGCCGTGTCCACGCCGAGCAGCGGGTCGGCGAAGCCGGTCCCGTAGGCCCAGCGGCCCTCGCCCTCGGGCTCGGCGGATGCCTCGGAGAGGGTCAGGTAGACGTGGTCGTCGTCGGTGTCGTGGCGGTGGTGGTCGCCGTGGGTCACGGTGTCGTCGGTCATGGCTCTGGCTGCTCCCCGTCAGATGTGCGGGACATCCTCGGGGATGTCGTAGAAGGTCGGGTGGCGGTAGACCTTGTCCCCGCTCGGCTCGAAGAACGGGTCCCGCTCGTCCGGGGTGGAGGCGGTGATCGCGTCGGAGCGGACCACCCAGAGGCTGACCCCCTCGTTGCGCCGGGTGTAGAGGTCGCGGGCGGCGAGCAGCGCCATCCGGTCGTCGGGCGCGTGCAGCGAGCCGACGTGGACGTGGTTCAGCCCGCGCCGGGGGCGCACGAACACCTCGTACAGCGGCCAGCCGGCCTTGGACTCGGTCACTTTCCGTTCTCCTCTTCCGCGTGGTGCTCTGCTTCCGCGTGCTGTGCCGTCTCCGCGTGGTGCCGGGCTCCGGCCTCGGCGCGGCGCTTCTCCGCGTAGGCGGTGGCCGCCTCGCGGACCCAGGCGCCGTCCTCGTGGGCGGCGCGGCGGCGTTCGATCCGCTGGGCGTTGCACGGGCCCTGGCCGTGGATGACCCTGGTCAGCTCGGACCAGTCCGGCTCACCGAAGTCCCAGCCGCCGCGCTCCTCGTTCCAGCGCAGCTCCGGGTCCGGCAGGGTGACGCCGAGGTGCTCGGCCTGCGGGACGGTCATGTCGACGAAGCGCTGGCGCAGCTCGTCGTTGGTGTGCCGCTTGATCCGCCAGGCCATCGAGCGGGCGGTGTTCGGCGAGTCCCCGTCCGAGGGGCCGAACATCATCAGCGACGGCCACCACCAGCGGTCCACCGCGTCCTGGACCATCCGGCGCTGCGCCTCGGTGCCGCGCATCAGCGTCATCAGCAGCTCGTAGCCCTGGCGCTGGTGGAACGACTCCTCCTTGCAGATCCGGACCATGGCGCGGGCGTACGGGCCGTAGCTGCAGCGGCAGAGCGGCACCTGGTTGCAGATCGCGGCCCCGTCGACCAGCCAGCCGATCACGCCGACGTCGGCGAAGGTCAGGGTCGGGTAGTTGAAGATCGAGGAGTACTTCTGCCGGCCGGAGATCAGCTTCTCGGTCAGCTCGGCCCGGTCCACGCCGAGGGTCTCGGCGGCGGCGTAGAGGTAGAGGCCGTGGCCGGCCTCGTCCTGGGCCTTGGCCAGCAGGATGGCCTTGCGGCGCAGCGACGGGGCCCGGGTGAGCCAGTTGCCCTCGGGCTGCATGCCGATGATCTCGGAGTGCGCGTGCTGGGCGATCTGGCGGATCAGGGTGGCCCGGTAGGCGTCGGGCATCCAGTCGCGGGGTTCGATCCGCTGCTCGGCGGCGACGACCGCCTCGAACCGCTCCTCCTGCGCCTGCGCGGGGACCGGCTCGGCCACCTCTGTTGTCACCACGGTCCCCTCTCGCATCCTGCGGCGTGCGCGCTACGGCCCGCGTCGTGCGGCGCGGGGACGGCTCTGCCGTCACCCACGCTACCGACTGACCGTTCGGTCGGTTCCATTGTGCGCACCGGGACGGCGCCCTGACAAGGGACGCAGGGCGCGGGTGTGGCCTGAATCGATCGCCGGCCGGCCGCGGGTGGGGCGCGCGCCCCACCCCGCCGCGTCCTGCCCGGCCACCGGGCGCCTGGCCGAACCGGGCCGTCGCCGCCGCCTGGCTCGCCGCCGCCTGCCTCGCCGGCGCCTGCCTCGCCGGCGGCGCGCGGCTGCGGGCCGTCACGCGGCAGCGGACCGCCACGCGGTACGACCGGAGCACGGGCACGGGCGGGCCGTGCCCCCGTGCGCCGTCCCGCCGCCGGTGGGCGGGCCGGATGGGGGCGGGCACGCGGGGAACCATCGCGGCGGCCGGGCGAGTCGGCGGGAGGCTGGTCGCGATGGGGCGAGCGCGGGCACGGGCCCGGGTGGTGGCCGGGTTCGGCGTGTTCGGGATGTTCTGGGGCACGTGGGGGGCGCTGGTGCCGGAAGTCCAGGCGCGGACCCGGGTCGGGGACGGCGGGCTGGGCGTCGCGGTCCTGATGATCGGGCTCGGGGCGCTCTGCTCGATGCGTCCGGCGGGCGCGGCGGTGGACCGTTACGGCCGGTGGGCCGTGGCCTCCTGCCTGCTGTCCATGGCGGTGGCGGCGGTCCTGGTGGGCCTGGCGACGAACGGGCCCGAGCTGACGGCGGCGCTCGCCCTGCTGGGAGCGGCGTCCGGGGCCGTGGACGTGGCCGTCAACGCGATGGCGAGCGCCGAGGAGAACCGGTCGGGGCGGTTGCTGAACGCCGCTCACGCCTGCTTCTCCGCCGCGGTGGTCCTGGGCGCCCTCGCGACCGGTTTCGCGCTCGGCCGCGGGGCGGGGGCGGGCGCCGTCCTGGCCGTGGTCGGCGTGCTGCTGGCCGGTGCGGCCGGCGCGATCGGGCTGACCCCCGGTGCCGGGGAACCGGGGCGGGAGCCGGGGCGGGAGCCGGAGCCCGTGCCGCCGGGGCCTGCGGTCGGTCCGGGCGGGCGGGCTGCGGATCCGGCCGTCCCCATGGCGGAGCCGGCCGCGCGGGCGGCGGATGCGGCTGCCCTCACGGCGGACCGGGCCGGGCGGGCGGCGGCGTCCGCGGGTTCGGGCAGGGGGACGCGGTCCGCCGGCGCCGGTAGGGGGACACGGCCGGGGCGGGCGGTGAGCCGGCCGCTGCTCGCGCTCGGGCTGCTCTGCGCGCTGGCATTCCTGGTGGAGAACGCCTGGCAGAGCTGGAGCGCGGTGATGCTGCGCTCCGTCTTCCACCTCGGCGCGGGCGCGAGCGCCGCCGGTCCGGTGGTCTTCGCGGCGTCCGCGGCAGCGGGGCGACTGGCCGGGCACGGGCTGGCGTCCCGGCTGACCCACCGCCGGCTACTGGTCCTCGGAGCGTTGGTGGCCGCGACGGGCACGCTGGGCGCCGCGGTGGCACGCGACGCGGGGGAGATGCTGGCAGGCCTGGTCGTCGCCGGGCTGGGGACGTCGGTGTGCGCGCCGACGATCCTGTCCCTGGCCGGAACGCTCTCCCGGCCCGAGGTGCGCTCCTCCTCGCTGGCCGTGGTGACGTCGGCGGGCTACGCCGGTTTCCTCGTCGGCCCCGCCGCCGTGGGCCTCGCCGCCTCCGCGGCGGGCCTGCGGGCGACGTTCTGCGGGGTGGCCGCCGTGGCCCTGCTCCTGGCGCTCCGCGCGGTGTCGACCGAGGCCACGACCACACCGCACCCAACACCGCCGCCCGCCGACAGCCGGGCCTGCCGGCCCTGAGGCCGGCGACCGGGGGCACGCGAGGTGGCCCTCAGCCCCGGCCGGCGGGTACGGCCGGGCCGAAGGCCGCCGCACCGGCGTAGCCGACCCTGCAAACCTCGCCCGGCCGGCGCAGGCGGGCCAGCTGCTCGGCGCGGGCGGCCCGCTGGGCGAAGACCTTGCACGAGATTTGGGGCAGTGGTTGTTCTTTCGGCAGCACCCCAGGTCTTCGCTGTTCGAGGGTGGGCGGTGAGCCCTGTGAGCCGGTGGCTCCGCTGAGAGGCGCCGAGGCCGGGTCCGGGCGGAGTTGACCGTCGAGAGTTGCCATTGATGCCCGCGCTCGTTGGGCCTGCTATGAAGAAGATCATCGTTACGGGGATGCTGGCTCTCGCCGGTGCATCCCTCGCGGTTCCCGCTCACGCCGCCGGAGGAAGCGCCGTGCCGGGCGTGGAATCGCTGCCCCTCAACAACCTGGCCAACGCCGGAAAGGACCCCCTGAATTCAAACGTCGCCTCGGACGGTGGGGCCAGCGGTCTGGCCGGCCTGTCCAACCTCGACACGCTCACTGCCCTGGTGAGCGGGCTCCTCAAGGGGGCGGCAATCAGCGGTGCTCACCCCACCGCCGATGCCAGTGGCGAAGGCGCCGGCGGTTCATCCCGCGGCAGCGCAAGCCCTCTCTCATCCCTCACCGGCGGCGGCGACAAGGGTTCGCCCCTCTCCTCCTTGAGCGGCGGCCTCAACGGGTAGGGGGCGCGGGGACCTCTGCCTGAGCACTCCCCGGTGCGAAGAACCCCCGCCAGATTCCGGCGGGGGCTTCTTCGTACGTCCAGACCCATGAAGGCCCCCAGCGGTCGGGAGCACAACCGCCCCCGACGCACCCCGGTAGCCCCCCGCTTGGGCCCATCGGTCCCTCGGGTCCCGCCGTCGGCTCGTCGCGGGCCACAGCCGCGCCGGACGACCGCGGGCCCGCCGTCCGGATGGTGCCGGACGGCGGGCCCGTTCGCGAGGAGCCGGGAGGAGCAGGGGAGGAGCCCGGAAGCGCGTCAGCCCTCCGATCGGTCCCGCAGGCGTGGCAGCGGGACGGCGAGGAGCGCGGCGAGCAATGCGATCCGGGGGGCCAGCTGGTCGATCCGGATGTGTTCGTGCCGGGCGTGCGCCCCGGCACCGACCGCGCCGAAACCGTCCAGCGTCGGCAGTCCGCGCGACCCCGGCAGGTTGGTGTCCCCGGCCCCGCCGGCCGGGGCTCCGTCCAACTGCTGCCCCAGCGCCGCGGCGAGGGAACGGACGTGCCGCAGCAGGGGATTGGCGGAGCGCTCGGGCCAGGCCGGGCGGCTGGAGAGCACCTCCGTCCGGACCTTGGCCCCCGGACGCAGCGCGGTGAGCCTGGCCAGGTGGTCGAGCGTGCGGCGCTGCGCCTCGGCGGTGGCGAAGCGCAGGCCCAGTTCGGCCTCGGCGCGCCCGGCGATCACGTTGGCCCGGGTGCCGCCGCTGATCCGGCCTGCGTTGAGTTCGGTGCCGGGCTGGCCCGCGATCCCCCGGACCGCGACCAGTTGGTCGACGAGCTCGTCCACCGCGGAGACGCCCTGGGCCGCGTCGTTTCCGGCGTGTGCCTCGCGTCCGGTGACGGTGAGCCGCACCCGGGTGCTGCCGCGGCGGGCGGTCTTGAGCCGGCCGTCCGGGTGGGGCGGTTCGAGACCCAGGACGGCGGCCGCGCCGCGCAGTTGGCGTTCGACCAGGCGGCGGCCGTCGGGGCTGCCGACCTCCTCGTCCGAGACCACGACCAGCCGCACGGTGCGGTGCGGGCACTGGCCGAGGTCGGCGAGCAGGGCGAACGCTCCTTCCAAGGCGGCGAGTCCGCCCTTCATGTCGACGACGCCCGGGCCGCTCAGGGTGCCGTCCTGTTCGGTGACCGGCCAGTCGTTGAGGATGCCGGCCGGCCAGACGGTGTCGTGGTGGCCGACCAGGAGGAGGTGCGGCAGGCTCTCGTCCTGGCCGTCCCACTGCAGCACCAGGTGGTCGCCGGCCGGGCCGGGTTCGCGGTGGACGGTGGCGCCGGTGGCGCGGAAGCCCGCGGCCAATTCCTCGGCGAGGGCGTTGAGTCGGGGTGCGTCTCCGCTGGGCGACTCGATCCGGGCGAGGTCGGCGCAGCGGCGTCGGACGGCGCCGGCCAGGGTGCGGGCCCGTGAGCTCAGGGCCTGGGGCAGTCCGGGGAGCGCTGCGGTGGGGCCGGGTTGGCCGTCGCTGTCGGTGACGGCCGGGCCCGCGGTCGGGACCGTGACGGGGGAGGTGACGGGGGCGGTAGCGGCTACTGTGCCAGCGGATGCGGCAGCGGCGGTGACCGGGACTGTTACCGGAAGCGACGGCGGAACGACGGTGGCCGCGGTGAACGTGGGGGCGGTGGCGGCACCCGCGGGGACGGAACTCGCGGTGACGGCCGGGGAAGGCGAGGACGCCGTGCCGGACGCGGACGCCGTACCGGAGGTGGGGGCCCGGCCGGACGTGGGGGCCGGACCGTCGACCGGGGTGCGCACGGGTTCGGTGGTCACGGTCGGTCCGGCGGGTGGCCGGACGGCTTGGGGACTCAACGCTCGCCTCCGCGGCCGCCGCCGGTATTCAGGGGCCGCACCGGACGGCCCGACCGGCCGGGGTGCCCGGACCAGCCGGGGCGGGCGGCTCCGGTAAGACGTAGGGTCCGCCAGGACGGCCCGTCTGGCCCAAGTACGGTGGAACGGCTGGGCGGCGTGCTTGGCATTGCGTCCTCCTCGCTCGATCCGGTGGCCCCGGTCGGCCCGGAGCCCCGTGGACGGCGGCTTCGAAGCGGCAGGCGCAGTGACTGCACCGCCGCAGGGAAGCCGAGATGTGAGCCTAGAAGAACCGTTCGGTTTCCTGCGAGGTGGCCCTGCTCCCAGCGTGCCGGAGGCCGGGCCCGCCTCGGGCGCCCGCCCTCGATCGTTGGCAGGCGTACGGCGCGCGGGCCTGGGTCGGCGCGCGAGCGCGGTCGCCGGATCGCGCCCATCTCCACCATGGACCCCGCGCCCGGGTTCGGCAGCGCAAACGGCCAAGGCACGGCATTTCCACGCCGGATGGGTGACAGCGTCTCAACGCTCGGTACCAGGTGGCGGGTGGCGTGAGGGTGGGGGGCGTGGAAGGTGGCTCGTGTGCGGTGACGGGGCGGGCGGTGACGGGTTGGGCGACGAGGAGACGGGCGGTGACGGTGTGGGCGTGCTTCTGCCACGTCGGCCGCCGGCTCCGCTGGGCGCCGCCGTCAGTCGGTGACAGTCGGTGTCAGCGCCCCGGTCCACCCCGGCGGCGCGAGCCAGCTGGGCGGCGTGGACCCGGTGGCCGGGCGGGTACCAGCCGGACCTGGCGTCGACGGGCGGGCGGCGGTCGTCGTTGTCGGGCTGGTCGGGGCCACCGGGACGGTCCGAGGGGCCGGGGTGCTGCGGGCGGCCTGTGGTCACGCGGTCTCCTTCCCTGGGCCTGCGCCGATGCTATGAGCCGCCGCTTCCGTCCGTCCCCTGACCAAAGAGCAGGACGACCCTCTACTTTCGTCAGGGGTCGGCGCCGCGTCCCGGCCGGTCCGGGCGCGACCGGGCGTCCCGGACTGCGGTCCCATGACGACAGGTCAGCTCCGTCTCCGCCCCCGTTCCTCCCCCGGGAGGATCCCGTCCGACGCTCGCGGGACCGGTCGGCCGAGCGGCGGCCACCGTCGGTGCCGGAGGTCGGCGCCGGGACCGGGGCGGTGACCCACCTCCCCGCCCAAGTGCCGCGCTCCGGCGACCGCTTGCACGCGGTCGACGCGCGCCCCACGGTTCGCGGAGCGCTTGCGGCAGGACGCCGAGCTGAACCGGCGCGACCGCCGATCGGGTTCCGGCTTCCGGCCTGCCGCGTGAAGGAGCTGCCGCGTGGTGGAGCTGTCGGAGGCCGGCCGGTGCGGCACCAAGGGCGCGTGGTGCGCCGAGTGCGCCGAGTGCGTCGACGGGCGGGGCGACGAGCGGCGCTCGATGATGGACCGGGGCCGGCCCCGGCTCCGTGTCCGGCAGCGAGGAGCCTCCGATGACCGTCACGGTACGCGACGCCGAAGCCAACAGCCGATTCGAGGCGTGGGTGGACGACACCCTCGCCGGATTCGCCGAGTACCTGCGCAGCGACCACCTGGTCGTCTACCCGCACACCGAGGTGGCACCGGCCTTCGAGGGGCAGGGGATCGGCGGGGCGCTGGCCCGGGCCGCGCTGGACGACGCCCGCAAGCGCGAGCTGCCGGTGCTGGCGACGTGCCCCTTCATCGAGGCCTGGATGCGGCGCCACCCCGAGTACATGGAGCTCGCGTACGAGAACCGCAGCCGGGTGAGCGACTGATGGGCGGCGGGGAGGGTGCTGCCGGGCCCCGCCGCCCGGCCGCGAGGACGTACGAGGCCGAGGGGATCGCGGTGACCTTCGATCCGCTGGTCTGCCGGCACGCGGCCGAGTGCGTGCGCGGGCTGCCGGCGGTGTTCGACACGACGCGACGGCCGTGGATCATGCCGGACGCGGCCGACCCGGGGTTGCTCGCCGAGGTGGTCCGGCGCTGCCCGACGGGCGCGCTCCGGTACTGGCTGGCGGGCGGCGGGACGGAGGTGCCGGACCGGCCGACCTCGATCCGGCGGATGGCGGACGGGCGGCTGCTGGTGCGCGGGGACCTGCGGGTGACGGGCGCGGAGGGCGCGGTCCGGGAGACGCCGCGGGCGATGCTGTGCGGCTGCGGGCTCAGCGCCGGTCAGCCGTACTGCGACCGGAGCGGGGCGTGCGGCGGCGGGGCGGAGGAGGGGAGCGGCGCGGGCGGCTGACGGCCGGCCGCTGACAGATGACAAAAGACAGATGACAGATAACAGATTTTGAAATCTGTCAGCCGTCGTGCCATAGTTGAACTCGGCCACCCGCCACTCCCCTCCCCACCCCTCGCCGCCAGGAGTACCCGTGTCCACCACCCCCCGGATCGCCCGGCGAGCCCTCGGCGCCACCGGCCTCACCACCTCCGCCCTCGGTCTCGGCTGCATGGGCATGTCAGACCTCTACGGCCCCGCCGACGAGGCGGAGAGCATCGCCACCGTCCACGCCGCGCTCGACGCCGGTGTCACCCTGCTCGACACCGGCGACTTCTACGGCATGGGCCACAACGAGCTGCTGATCCACGACGCCCTGCGCGGCCGCGACCGCGCGAGCGTGCAGATCAGCGTGAAGTTCGGGGCCCAGCGCAGCCCCGACGGCCAGTGGCTCGGCTACGACGCCAGCCCGGCCGCCACCAAGACCGCCCTCGCCTACACCCTGCGCCGCCTGCGCACCGACTACGTCGACGTCTACCGCCCGGCCCGCCTCGACCCGAACGTGCCGGTGGAGGAGACCGTCGGCGCGATCGCCGACCTGGTCAAGGCCGGGTACGTCCGCCACATCGGCCTCTCCGAGGTCGGCGCCGACACCCTGCGCCGGGCCGCCACCGTCCACCCGATCAGCGACCTGCAGATCGAGTACTCGCTCATCTCGCGTTCCGTCGAGTCCGAGATCCTGCCCGCCGCACGCGAGTTGGGCATCGGGGTCACCGCCTACGGGGTGCTCTCGCGCGGGCTGCTCAGCGGCCACTGGAGCAACGAACGCGCCCTGGCCGGCAACGACTTCCGCGGCCACAGCCCGCGCTTCCAGGGCGAGAACCTCGCCCACAACCTCGAGCTGGTCGAGGCGCTGCGCGCGGTCGCCGCCGGGCGGGGGGCCAGTGTCGCCCAGGTCGCGATCGCCTGGGTCGCCTCGCGCGGCGAGGACGTCGTCCCGCTGGTCGGCGCCCGCCGCCGCGACCGGCTCGCCGAGGCCCTCGGCGCCTTGGACGTCACGCTCTCCGCCGCCGACCTCGCCGCGATCGAGGCCGCCGTCCCGGCCCGGTCCGCCGCCGGGGACAGGTACGCTGCCGCTCAGATGGCCCACCTCGACAGCGAGCACTGACCGCGGCACCCGCCCCGGCCGCCCGTTCGCGGCACCGGGGCGGGCCGTCCGCGCAGGAGAGCAGGACCCGCACCACCCCCAAGCCTCACGACCCTCAGCCGCAGCACCGTCCACCGCCCCGGCGGCGGGCGCACCACCGTAAGGACGCACCTCGCCGTGACCACGGAAAGCGCACTCACCCCCGAGCAGATCCTGAGCGCGACGGAGGACGTCCTCAGGCGGTTCGGGCCGGCCAAGGCCACCGTCGTCGACGTCGCCCGTACCCTCGGCGTCAGCCACAGCAGCGTCTACCGCTTCTTCCCGAGCAAGGCGGCGCTGCGCGAGGCCGTGACCCAGCGCTGGCTCGACCAGGCCCACTACGCCCTGCAGTTCATCGCCACCGAGCCCGGCCCCGCCGAGGAGCGGCTGCACCGCTGGCTGGAGACGCTGTTCGCCGCCAAGCGGAAGAAGGCGCTCGACGACCCGCAGCTGTTCGCGACGTACATGACGCTGGTCTCCGAGACCAGCAGCACCGTCGAGAAGCACATCGACACCCTGGTCGGCCAGATCGGCCAGATCATCCAGGACGGCGTCGAGGCCGAGGAGTTCAAGCTCGCCCACATCGGGTCGACCGCCCGGGCCGTCTTCGAGGCGACCGCCCACTTCCACGACCCCGCGTACGCCGCCGAGTGGGCGGACCCGCACGCCCAGGAGCGGTTCGAGGCCCTCTGGAAGCTGATCCTCGGCGGCCTCCGCGCCGCGTAGCCTCCCGGCCCGGGCGGCGGGGGCGGGCCCGGACAATCCCCCGCCGCCGGGGAAAACCCGTTCGCCCGCGGGTGCCGCCGCCCGGCAGACTGGCGCGCACAGTTGATCCCACTCGGAGGATGACATGCGCGCCACCGGACCTGCCCTGGACAGCCTGCACGGGCTCGCCCTCGGCGACGCCTTCGGTGACCGCTGGTTGTCCGTCCCGCTCGACGAGGCGCCCGCGGCCCTGGCGGCCCGGCTGCCCCGGCCGGCACCGTGGCACTGGACGGACGACACCGCCATGGCACTCGTCCTGGTGCGCCACCTGGTCCGCGACGGCGAGGTCGGGCAGGACGCGCTGGCCCGCGAGTTCGCGGCCGAGTACGTGGGTGAGTACAACCGCAAGTACGGCCCGTCCATGCACCGCGTGCTGCGCGAGATCGACGGCGGCGCCGACTGGCGAGGCGTCACCGCGGGGCAGTTCGGCGGCCAGGGCTCGCACGGGAACGGTGCCGCGATGCGGGTCGCCCCACTCGGCGCCTGGTTCGCCGAGGACCTCGGCGCCGTCGCCCGGCAGGCCGAACTGCAGGCGCTCACCACGCACTTCCACCCCGAGGCGGTGGCCGGCGCGGTCGCGGTCGCCCTGGCGGCGGCGCTCGCCGCCCGCAGCCGGGGCCAACGCCCGCCCGCCCGTGCCGAGTTGTTGGCCGAGGTGGCCGGCCGACTGCCCGACAGCGACGTCCGTTCCGGGCTGCGGATCGCCGCCCGCCTCCCCGAGCACACCTCCGTCCGGCACGCCGCGAACGTGCTCGGCTCGGGCCTCCTGATCTCCGCCCCGGACACCGTCCCGTTCGCCCTCTGGTCCGCCGCCGGGCACCTGGACTCGCTGCCCGAGGCGATCTGGCACACCCTGGAGGGCTGGGGCGACAAGGACACCACCTGCGCCATCGCCGCCGGCGTGGTCGCCGCCCGGACCGGGCTCGCGGACGTGCCCGCCGCGTGGCTGGCCGCCCGCGAGGAACTGCCCGGCTGGGTCGCCGAGGTCTGACGCCGCCCCGAGCCGCCCCACCAGGCGCCCGCGCCCGCCTAGCCGCCACCGGACGCCCGCGCCGCCCCGAGCCGCCCCACCAGGCATGCGGGCCGCGCAGGCCCCGCCGGGCGGCGTACGGCTCAGCTGCGGGAGTTGCCGAAGAAGATCCGGTAGAGGATCAGCAGCACCAGCGCGCCGCCGATCGCCGACACCCAGGTGGCCAGGTCGAAAAAGTGCGCGGCGACCTGCCGGTGCAGGAAGTGCGAGGCGATCCAACCACCGACGAAGGACCCGGCGATGCCGATCAGGGTGGTCACCACCAGACCGCCCGGGTCCCTCCCCGGCAGCAGCAGCTTGGCCAGCGCACCGGCCACCAGACCCAGCACGATCCACGCGACGATGCCCATACGTCCTCCCGCCCTCCGCGACGGCGGTCCCGGCCGACCGGGTCCGCTCTGCAACGGAGGACGCCGCCGTGCGCCCCGGCGGTTCCGGGCGCCGGGCGTGGCAGCCGCCTCCGGGGCGGCCCGCGCCGCGATACTGCCGCCATGCGCATCCTGATCGCCACCGCCGGCTCCCGGGGCGACGTGGCCCCCTTCACCGGACTCGGCGCCCGCCTCCACGCGGCCGGCCATCAGGTGGCCGTCGCCACCCACACCACCTTCGCCGACACCGTGCGCGCGGCCGGCCTGGAGTTCCGCGCCCTCCCCGTCGACCCGCGCGCCGAACTCGCCTCCACCGGCGGCCAACGCCTCCTCCGGGCCGGTGCCGGACCGCTCGGCATCCTCCAACTCCTGCGCCTCGGGCGGGCCTTCATGCCCGCCCTCGGCGACGGCATCGCCGCGGCCACCGAGCAGGGCGCCGACCTCCTCCTCACCACCAGCACCACCGCCGCGCTCGGACAGGTCGCCGCCGAGGCGGCCGGCATCCGCACCCTCGCCCTGCACCTCCAACCGCTGGAGCCCACCCGGGAGTTCGCCCCGGCGGTCACCGGCACGCGGTCGCTCGGCCGCACCGGCAACCTGGTCGCCGGCCACGCCGTCCAGGCCGCCACCGACCGCCTGTTCGCCCCCGCGGCCAGCCGGCTCCGGCGCCGGCTGGGCCTGCCGGCCCGCAGCATCGCCCGGGCCCGCCGCGAACACCCCGTCCTGCACGGCTTCTCGCCCGTGGTCGTCCCCCGTCCGGCGGACTGGCGCCCCGGGCTCGACGTCGCAGGCTACTGGTGGCCGCACCCGGAGCCCGGCTGGCAACCCCCGCGCCGGCTCCTCGACTTCCTCGCCGCCGGGCCGCCGCCGGTCTTCGTGGGCTTCGGCAGCCTGGTCGTGCCCGACCCGGAACGTCTCACCGCCACCGTCCTCGCGGCGCTGCGGGGCGCCCGCGTCCGTGGCGTCCTGCAGGCCGGCTGGAGCGGGCTCGTCGCGCCGGACAGCGATACCGTCCTCGCCATCGACGACGCGCCGCACGAGTGGCTCTTCCCGCGCTGCGCCGCGGTCGTCCACCACGCCGGGGCCGGGACCACGGGCGCCACCCTGCGCGCCGGCACCCCGGCGATCCCCGTCCCCGCCCAACTCGACGCCCCCTTCTGGTCCGCCCGGCTCGCCCGCCTCGGCACCACCCCCGGACCGGTCCCGTTCCCCGCCCTCACCGCGGCCCGGCTCACCACCGCGATCCGGCAGGCCCTCGACATCCCGCACTACCGCGCCCGCGCCCGGGCGGTGGCAGCCGCGCTCGGCCGGGAGGACGGAACGGCGAAGGTCCTCGCGGCCATCGACCGGCTCGCGGGCTGAGCCCGGACGGCGGACCGAACCCGGACGGCAGACCGAGCCCGGACGGCGGGCCCGGCCCACGGGACGCGTCGGCCGCGCCCCCGGACGGCGCCGGCGGGCCGACGGACCCGCAGCGTGGCAGGGCGGCCTCCCGCGTGTACGGACGGTCCGGGACGGGACGGTCCAAGCGGGCGGATGCGAGGAAGGCGGAAACCCGCCCGATCCCGGCGTGCGCGCATGGTCCCGACGCCGACTCGTCCGCGCGCACCTCCCGCCGCCCGACGGGGCGGACGCACCGCCGTCCACCACGGTCCGCCACCGTCCACCGCAGTCCGCCCCCGCCCACAGCCGCCCGGCGCCCGTCCGCCGCGGCGCGAGGACCGGGGCGGACGGGCGCCGGGCGGGTCAGCGCGGTCAGCGCGGTCAGCGCGGTCAGCGCCGCGCAGGCCGCCCCAGCACGCTGAGCCCCGTGTAGAGCAGCAGTGCCGACGCGAACCCCACCGCCCACCCGTAGTCGGCGAGCGGTTCCAGTGCCGGCACCAGGCCGTCGTCCGGGAACGGCCCGCCGTGGGAACCGCCGACGGCCAGGAGCCCGCCGACCAGCAGGGCCGTGACGGCGCGCCAGTTCCAGCCGGCCGCGTACCAGTACCGCCCGCCGGGGCGGTAGAGGTCGGCGAGGTGGAGGCGGGTGCCGCGCAGCAGCCAGTAGTCGGCGATGAGGATGCCGGCGACGGTGCCGAGCAGGCCGCCGACCACACCGAGCCAGGTGAAGATGTAGACGTGCGGGTCGGAGATCAGCTTCCAGGGGAAGATGGCGATCCCGACGACGCCCGTGATCAGCGCCCCGGTGCGGAAGTTGACGAGCCGGGGCAGCAGGTTGGCGAGGTCGTAGGCGGGCGAGACGACGTTGGCCGCGATGTTGACGGACAGGGTCGCGACGAGGACGGTCAGCAGGGCGAACAGGATGCCGACCGGGTTCTCCATCTTGGCGGCGAGCGCGATCGGGTCCCAGACGGGTTCGCCGTAGACGGCCTGCGAGCCGGAGGTGACCAGTACCGAGAGCAGCGCGAAGAGCGTCATCGTGGTCGGCAGGCCGAGGGCCTGGCCGCGGATCTGGGCGCGCTGGCTGCCGCCGAAGCGGGTGAAGTCGGGGATGTTGAGGGAGAGGGTGGACCAGAACCCGATCATGCCCATCAGGGCGGGGAAGAAGACCTTCCAGAAGTCGCCGTCCCAGCCGAGCCGGGAGGGCTGGTCGAGCAGCGGCCCGAAGCCGCCCGCCTTGACGGCGATCCAGCCGAGCAGGGCGAGCGCGCCGACGATGACGAACGGCGCGGCCCAGTTCTCGAAGCGGCGCAGCGTCTCCATGCCGCGGGCGATGACGGCCATCTCGATCAGCCAGAACGCCAGGAAGGAGAGCCACTGCGTCCACGGGTAGCCGCCGAACTCGGCTGCCGTGCGCCAGGATTCGCCGAAGAGCTTGCCGGCGAGGAGGAAGATGCCCTCGCCGCCGATCCAGGTCTGGATGCCGAACCAGGCGCAGGCGACGGCGGCGCGCACGAGGGCGGGCAGGTTGGCGCCGCGCAGGCCGAAGGAGGCGCGGGCGAAGACCGGGAACGGGATGCCGTACTTGGTGCCGGCGTGGCCGGTGAGCAGCATCGGGACGAGCACGATCACGTTCGCGAGGGCGATGGTGAGGACGGCCTGTTTCCAGTCCATGCCGAGCGCGACGAGGCCGGAGGCGAGGGTCCAGGAGGGGATGTTGTGGGCCATGCCGACCCAGAGGGCGAGGAAGTTGTAGGTGGTCCAGGTGCGGCGGGCGACGGGGACGGGGCGGAGGTCGTCGTTGGTGAAGCCGTTGTCGGGCAGGGCCGCGGCGGCCGGGTCCAACTCGACCCGGCCGTCCGCGTGTTGGATCTGCCGTGGGGCGGATCCGGTGCCGCCGTCCCCTATCGCGGCGGTCTCGGTCACGGGCGCTCCCCTCGGCGCAGTCGCGGGATGACGTCGGTGCCGTACGCGTCGATGGTGGTTTCGACGGCGTCGTGCATGGCGTAGACGGCGAACTGGTCGACGCCGAGGGCGCGGAGCTGGTCCAGGCGGGCGAGTTGGGCGTCGACGGGGCCGATGAGACAGAAGCGGTCGACGATCTCGTCGGGGACGAAGGCGGTGTCGGGGTTCCCCGCGCGGCCGTGGTGGCTGTAGTCGTAGCCCTGGCGGCCCTTGATGTAGTCGGTGAGGGCCTCGGGGACGAGGTCGGAGTGTTCGCCGTAGTGGGTGACCAGGTCGGCGACGTGGTTGCCGACCATGCCGCCGAACCAGCGGCACTGTTCGCGGGCGTGGGCGAGGGCGGCCGGGGAGTCGTCGGCGGTGACGTAGGCGGGGGCGGCGACGCAGATGCTGAGGTCGTCGGGGGCGCGGCCGGCCTCGGCGGCGGCCCGCCGGACCGCCTTGATCATGAACTCGGTGAGGTAGGGGTCGGCGAGTTGGAGGATGAAGCCGTCGGCCTGACGGCCCGTCAGGGCGAGGGCCTTGGGGCCGTACGCGCCCATCCAGATGGGCAGGGTGGCGCCTTCGCCCACCCAGGGCAGGTGCATCTCGGTGCCGTCGACCTCGACGGTGCGGCCTTCGGCCAGTTCCTTGATGGCGTGCATGGCCTCGGAGAGCCGGGCGAGGGTGGCGGGGCGCCGGCCGGCGACCCGCATGGCGGAGTCGCCGCGGCCGATGCCGCAGACGGTGCGGTTGCCGTACATGTCGTTGAGGGTGGCGAACAGGGAGGCGGTGACCTCCCAGGTGCGGGTGGAGGGGTTGGTGACCATCGGGCCGACGGTGAGCCGGGTGGTCTCGGCGAGGATGCGGCTGTAGATGACGAAGGGCTCCTGCCAGAGGACGCAGGAGTCGAAGGTCCAGCCGTGGGTGAAGCCGGCCTGTTCGGCGCGGATCATGCGGTCGACGAGCAGGCGGGCGGGCGGGTCGGTCTGCAGGACGAGGCCGATGTCCATGAGGGGGGCTCCAGGGAACGCGGGCCGCCGCCCGGGGCGGGGCGGCCGGGGAACGGCCGGCCGGCCCCGGGCAGCGGCGGACGGGCGGGGAGGAGGGTCAGACCAGGTACTGGCAGGTGTCGCGGCGCAGGAAGGTGCCGTGGCCGGCCCGGCCGAGCCACCGGCCGTCGTCGAGCACGACGGTGCCGCGGGAGAGCACCGTCCGGGCGCGGCCGGTGAGCCGGCGGCCTTCGTAGGCCGAGTAGTCGACGTTCATGTGGTGGGTGGCGGCGGAGACGGTCTGCACGGCGGTGGGGTCGTAGACGACGAGGTCGGCGTCGGCGCCGGGCGCGATGGTGCCCTTGCGCGGGTGCAGGCCGAACATCCGGGCGGGCGTGGTGCAGGCGATCTCGATCCAGCGGCGCCGGCTGAGGTGCCCGTCCACGACGGCCTGGTGGAGCAGGTCCATCCGGTTCTCCACGCCCGGAAGGCCGTTGGGGATCTTCGAGAAGTCGCCGCGGCCGAGTTCCTTCTGCCCGGCGTAGCAGAACGGGCAGTGGTCGGTGGAGACCACCTGGAGGTCGTTGGTGCGCAGTCCGCGCCAGAGCGCCTCCTGGTGTTCGCGCGGCCGGAGCGGTGTGCTGCACACGTACTTGGCGCCCTCGAAGCCGTCGGCGCCCTCCTCGGCGAGGTTGTCGGTGGAGAGGAAGAGGTACTGCGGGCAGGTCTCGCCGAAGACGTTGAGGCCGTCGTCGCGGGCCCGGGCGAGTTCGGCGAGCGCCGAGGCGGCGGAGACGTGGACGACGTAGAGGGGGCTGCCGGCGACCTGGGCGAGCTTGATGGCGCGGTGGGTGGCCTCGGCCTCCAGCAGTTCCCGCCGGACCTCGCCGTGGTGGCGGGGGGCGGTCCGGCCGGCGGCGAGGGCCTGTTCGACCAGGACGTCGATGGCGATGCCGTTCTCGGCGTGCATCATGATGAGCCCGCCGTTTGCGGCGCCGCGCTGCATGGCGCGCAGGATCCGGCCGTCGTCGCTGTAGAAGACGCCGGGGTAGGCCATGAAGAGCTTGAAGGAGGTGGACTCGCCGGAGTCGACGAGGGCGTCCATCTCCTTGAGCACACCGTCGTTGACGTCGGAGACGATGGTGTGGAAGGCGTAGTCGACGGCGCAGTTGCCGTCGGCCTTGGCGTGCCAGGCGTCGAGGCCCTCGCGCAGGGAGCCGCCGACGGGCTGGACGGCGAAGTCGACGATGGTGGTGGTGCCGCCCCAGGCGGCGGCGCGGGTGCCGGTCTCGAAGGTGTCGGAGGCGGCGGTGCCGCCGAACGGGAGTTCCATGTGGGTGTGGGCGTCGACGCCGCCCGGGATGACGTAGTGGCCGGTCGCGTCGATGACGGTGCCGGCGGTCCAGGCCTGGGCGGCGGCACTGCCGGTGGCGGCGAGGGCGACGACGCGTTCGCCCTCGATCAGGACGTCGGCGTGGAGTTCGTCGGTGGCGGTGATGACGAGGCCGCCGCGGACGACGGTGCGTTCGGCGGGGTCGCGAGTGGTCATCGGGGTGCTCCTCACGCCTCGGTCAGGGGTCCGTAGGCCTCGGGGCGGCGGTCGCGGTAGAACGCCCACTGCTGGCGGACCTGTTCGATCAGGCCGAGGTCGAGGTCGCGGACGACGAGTTCCTCCTCCTTGTCGGAGGCGACGTCGCCGACGAACTGGCCGCGCGGGTCGACGAAGTAGGAGGTGCCGTAGAAGTCGTTGTCGCCGTACTCCTCGGTGCCGACGCGGTTGATGGCGGCGACGAAGTACTCGTTGGCGACGGCTGCGGCGGGCTGTTCGAGCTGCCAGAGGTAGGCGGAGAGGCCGCGGCTGGTGGCGGAGGGGTTGTAGACGATCTGGGCGCCGGCCAGGCCGAGCGCGCGCCAGCCCTCGGGGAAGTGGCGGTCGTAGCAGATGTACACGCCGACCTTGCCGACGGCGGTGTCGAAGACGGGCCAGCCGAGGTTGCCGGGCTTGAAGTAGTACTTCTCCCAGAACCCCTTGACCTGGGGGATGTGGTGCTTGCGGTACTTGCCGAGGTAGCGGCCGTCGGCGTCGATGACGGCGGCGGTGTTGTAGTAGATGCCGGGCTGGTCCTCCTCGTAGACGGGGACGACGATGACCAGGCCGAGTTCGCGGGCGAGGTCCTGCATCCGGCGGACGGTGGGGCCGTCGGGGACGGCCTCGGCCCAGCGGTAGTGCTCGGGTTCCTGGACCTGACAGAAATAGGGGGAGTTGAACACCTCCTGGAACCCGATGATCTTCGCGCCCTGGGTGGCGGCCTCCCGGGCGTACCGCTCGTGGAGGGCGATCATCGACTCCTGGTCTCCGGTCCACCGGGTCTGGACGAGGGCGGCGCGGACGATCTGCGACATGGGTACCTCCGCAACTCCGGGGCCCGGCCGGGGGGACGGGCCGTCGGTCTGAGGGTTGACGGGGCGGTTCTGCCTGCTGGTCCACGTGGGCTGCGCGCGTCGGCGTACCCGCCGGCGGGCGCGCCGACGCGCACATCCACGTCAGTGTCTACGTGCGTAGAACGTGGTGCGTAGACCGTAGGCCCGGCCTCGGTGGCCTGACAATACGTCGGGCGCAACGCGGCTGGGCGGTCTTGTCACCCGGACACGCAGGGGCGAGTAGATGGGATGAAACGGTCATCTACCCCGCTAGCGCTCCCCTTACTCATTCGGGTGAATCCTGCGCGAGGTACTGCGGATCGGGGTAGGACGCGTCACGATGCTGCTCCGGTGCGTCACCGGCCGGTGGCTGACGGTGGTCCGACACGGGTCGCCGGGGAACGGACGGAGCTCCGCGGCGGTCGACAGACGTCCGCGGATTCCGCGGAGGTGCGCGGGGGGGGGAGGTGGCGGCGTGGCGGCCGTGTCCGAGGGTTGTCCGGCGCCCGAGGGCGGCGCGCCCGGGGTGGCCGCGGTGTCCGCGGGGCCGCCGGTACCCGCGCGGCCCCCGCTGCCGGCGTGGGCCGGGGTCCTGCTCGCCCTCGCGGTGCCGCTGCCGGTCGTGGCGGGCGGGCTGCTGTTCGCGCACCGGGCCCCGGCGGTGCGGGGCGCCGCCCTGCAACTGGCCGGCAGCCGGGCCGCGGCCGAGGCCGTGGTCGGCGGCCAGGTCGCGGCGTACCGGGCGGCGCTGGCCGCCGACCGGTGGCTGCTCGGCGGCTACGCCCTGACCCTCCTGGCGGCCGGACTGCTCGGCCGGTACGTGCTCGGCCGGCCGCACTGGCGGCTCACCGCGCTCGCCGCCGGCGGCGCCGGCCTGCTCGCGGCCTCGTGCGACCTCGCCGAGAACGGACTGCTCGACGCGGGGCTGGGCGGGCTCGACCGCGCCGCCGGTGCCGGAGGCGCCGGGGGCACCGGGGGCACTGAAGGCACAGGGGCCGTCGGGGGCGCCGGCGGGACCGACACGCCCTTCGCCGTCGCGGCCGCGTTCGCCACCGTGAAGTGGCTGCTCCTCCTCCCGGCCGCGGTGGTCGCCGTGGTCGTCGTCGCCGTCACCCTGCACCGCGCGCTCCGCGGCCTGCTGTGGCGGCCGCCCCTCGACGGCACCACTCCCCCGGACACCCCGGACACCCCGGACACCCCGGACACCCCGGACACCCCGGACAGTGCGGAGGCGCCGGAGAGTGCGGAAGTGCCGGAAAGTGCGGAGGCCCCGGTGACGGCGGCCGCGCCCGCACTGGTAGCGCCCTGGCCGGTGGCCACCGCCCACGGCGGCCGCTGGCCTCCCGGCCCCCGTCCGCACCCGCCGCTCGACCACCAGGCCCGCTGGCGCAACGGCGCCGTCGTACCGCCCGGGCGGGAACACGCCCGGCTGGGCTTCTGCGTCTCCGGCGGCGGCATCCGCTCCGCCTGCCTCACCCTCGGCGCCCTCCAGGAGCTGCGGCCCTGGCTCCAACAGGCCCGCTACCTGGTCTCCGTCTCCGGCGGCGGCTACACCGTCGGCGCGTTCCAGCTGGCGCTCAGCGACTCGGCGCCCGGCGGCCCGGTGCACACCGCGTCCGGGGTGACGGCCGACGACGTCCTGGAGCCCGGCTCACCGGAGGAGGACCACCTCCGTCGGCACGCCAAGTACCTGGCGGAGGGCGCCGGACAGTGGCTGGTCGCCCTCGGCACGCTGCTGCGCGGCCTGGTCACCACGCTGACCCTGCTGCTCGCCACCGTCCTGGTGCTCGGCCTCGGGCTCAGCCGGTTCTACCACCTCGTGCCGCTCACCGACCTGGGCGGGCTGGCCGCCGTCGGCCTGCGTACCGGCGGCGGGGGCGGGGGCGACGGAGGCGGGGGCGTCGACGCGCTCGCCTTCCGGCCACCGGCCGTCCTGGCGCTGCTCGGCCTGCTCGCGGCCGGCGTCGGCTGCTGGCTGCTCTGGCTGCTGGTGTTCCCGCTGCTCGGCTGGAACTCCCCGCTGCCGCGTGCCCTGCGCCGGCTGTCGTACGGCGCGCTGGGGCTGGCGGCGCTGCTGACCGCCGGGGTGCTGGTGGTGCCCGGGCTGGCCTGGGGCGCGGTCGCGTTGCAGCAGGCGCTCGCGGTCGGCGCGGGGCGGACGGGCGCGGGCCTCAGCCTCACCGTCCTGCTCAGCTACCTGGCGCTGCTGCTCGGCATCCTCTGGCGCGGGCGCCGGGCCGCCGAACAGGGCGCGGCGGCGATCGGCGGGCTGCTGCGCGGCGCCCGGCGCGTCGGCGGCGGGCTGGGTGCCCGGATCGCCGAGTACCTGGTGGTCTGGTCGGCGCTGGCCGCGCTGTCCGCCGGGGCGCTGCTGGCCCTCGGCTGGGCGGTCGCCACCGGCCACGCCTGGCCGGTGGCCGCCCAGGTGCTGCTGCCGCTCGTCCTCGGCACCGTCGGGCTCAACCTCGACCAGACCTGGCTGGGCCTGCACCCGTTCTACCGGCGCCGGCTCGCCTCCGCGTTCGCCGTCCGGCGGGCCGTCGAGGACGGCGAGGTGCTGGCCCGGCCGTACCGCTTCTTCCGCGAGCAGACCCGGCTCAGCCACTACGCCGCCCGGCGCCCCGGCTTCCCGCAGGTGGTGTTCGCCGCGGCGGCCAACCTGTCCGGCAGCTCCCGCACCCCGCCCGGGCGCCGCGCGGTCTCGTTCACCTTCTCGTCCGACTACGTGGGCGGGCCGGACGTCGGCTACGCCCGGACCGACCTGCTGGAGCGGCGCACCCGGCCGCACATCGCCCGGGACCTCACCGTGCAGTCGGCGATGGCCGTCTCGGGGGCCGCGTTCTCCTCGGCGATGGGGCGTCAGTCCCGGTCGTACCAGGGGCTGTTCGCGGTCACCAACGCCCGGCTCGGCACCTGGCTGCCCAATCCGGCCGTACTCGGGCCGCTCTGGGCACCCGGCCGGGACTGGCGGACGGCGCCGCAGCCCGGCGTCCGGCGGCTCCCGTACCAACTGCGGGAACTCTGCGGGCGGTTCCCTATGGACGACCGGTTCCTGCTCACCACCGACGGCGGGCACTACGAGAACCTCGGGCTGGTCGAACTGCTCCGGCACGGCGTCCGGACGGCGGTCTGCGTCGACGCCAGCGGGGACACCTCGTACGCCGCCACCCTGGCGGCGGCGATCACGCTCGCCCGCGAGGAGCTGGGCGTCGTCATCACCCTGCACGAGCCGGAGCTGCTGCTCCCGGGCAGCGCGGGCGGGGCGGGCGGCGCCGGTGGCGGGCCACTGCGCGGGCTGGCGGCCCGGCTCGCCGACCGGCTCTCCGCCCGGGCGGTGATCACCGGCGACATCCGGTACCCGGGCCCGCTCGCCGTCCCGGAGGAGGGCGCGGCGGGGGACGACGCCCCGCGCGGCCGGGACGCCTCCCACGGCACCCTGATCGTCCTCCAGGCGGTGCTGACCGCGGACATGCCCTACGAGCTGCACTCCTACGCCGTGGCCAACCCGGCCTTCCCCAACGACTCGACCGGCGACCAGTGGTTCGACCACCGGCAGTTCGACGCCTACCAGACGCTCGGTCGCCACCTGGGCGCGCAGGCCGCGCCCGTGCTCAAGGCGGTGCTCGCCGGCACCGGCCCGGGCCCGGCCACCGTGGCGCACGCGCCCGCACCCGCACCCGCGCCCGCGCCCGCGCCCGCCGCACCCCACATCCCCGCGCCCCACACCCCCGCGCCCCACACCCCCGCGCCCGATATCCCCGCGCCTGGCGCGCCGCCGCCGCGACTCGCCACGCGGGATGGTGACGGGCTCGCTTGACTCGCGCCCGTCGCGTCGGGAAGGATCCGGCGCATGGACTCCGGCACCACTCTGGTCTGCCGCCTGCACGTCGATCTGCGACGCCAGGCGAGTTCCATCTGTGCCTGTTGACCCTGTCCTTCCCCGCCCGGCCCGCCCTGTGACGTCTTCCAGGGCCCGCGCCGCGCACCCGCACCCGCACTCCTGACGCGCCCCCGCCCGGCGCACCCGGCCGACACCCGGCAGCATCGCATCCGCGGCCGCGCCACGGCTCCGTCCGCACCCGCGGCCACGCCCGGGCCCGGCCACCCGCTCGCCCCGCCTTCCGTACCCGAGGACGCCCACATGAGCCTGGACCTCGCCTCCGACACCGACACCGACACCGACACCACCGATGCCGGCACCGTGACCGGCACCGGCACCGACGCCCACACCGACACCCTCCCCGCCCCCGCCCCCGCAGCACCCGCCGCTCCCGGGGAGCCGCGCGCCCCGCTCACACCCGACGCCCTGCGCGTGATCGTCCGCGACCTGGCCGAGCGGCCCGACCGGTGGATCCACCACGTCCGGCTCTCCACCGAGGAGCGCTGGTACCGGCGGCTCGTCGCCGACGAGGACCACGAGGTCTGGCTGATCAGCTGGCTGCCCGGCCAGTCGACCGGGTTCCACGACCACGGCGGCTCGCGCGGCGCGTTCGCCGTCGCACTCGGCGAGCTGGAAGAACTCTCGCTCGGCGGGGCCGAGCAGGGTCTGCTGGTCCGCCGGGTGCCGGCCGGCACCGCCCGCGCGTTCGGTCCGGCGTACGTGCACGACGTCCGCAACACGGCCACCGGCCCGGCCGTCACGCTGCACGCCTACTCGCCGCCGCTCAGCTCGATGTCGCACTACGAACTGCGGGCCGGCGGCCTGGTCCGCACCTCCCAGGAAGGACCGGAGCAATGGTGACCACCGTCGACGACCTGGTGGAACGCGCCCGCGAGGGGGTCCACCGGCCCCGGGCCCGGGAGGCCTACCAGGCACAGCTGGACGGCGCGCTGCTGGTGGACATCCGGCCCGCGGCGCAGCGGGCGGCCGAGGGGGAGATCCCCGGGGCGCTGGTGATCGAACGCAACGTGCTGGAGTGGCGGCTCGACCCGACGGGCAGCCACCGGATCCCGGAGGCGACCGGGTACGACCTGGAGGTGATCGTGGTCTGCTCGGCGGGCTACGCCTCCAGTCTGGCGGCCGCTTCGCTGCGCGAGCTGGGGCTGCTCCGGGCGACGGACCTGGACGGCGGTTTCGTCGGCTGGGCCGCCGCCGGCCTGCCGACCCGGCCGGGGAGCTGAGACCCACCCGCGCGCTGTCCCGCGATATCCCGGGGACAGAAGATGATCCACGTCATAGTCTGATCGGAGTTTCCGCCGGTCCGATGCCGGGCAACCACGCGGGCGGAAGTACGCCCAGGTAGTTGATATGACAGAGAGACGGTCAGGTTACACACCGTCATTATCGACATACCGTCACCGACAGCCGCCAACCAGCCATCGACCGACCGCCACCATCGGCACCGCCACCACGGGGCGCCGAGACGAGGAAACTCCCCGTGATCAGATTCGACGGCGCCGGCAAGCGCCACCCCGACGGCACCATAGCCGTCGGGGGCCTCGACCTCGACGTGCCCACCGGCCGGACGACCGTCCTGGTCGGCCCGTCCGGCTGCGGCAAGACGACCCTGCTGCGCATGGTCAACCGGATGGTCGAGCCGACCTCGGGCCGGGTCCTGCTGGACGGCACGGACGTCGCCGAGCTGGAGCCGGCCAAGCTGCGCCGCGGCATCGGGTACGTGATCCAGCAGGCCGGACTCTTCCCGCACCGCAAGGTGATCGACAACATCGCCACCGTCCCCTACCTGCTGGGCTGGGACCGGAAGAAGGCCCGCGCCCGCGCCGCCGAGCTGCTGGAGCTGGTCGGGCTGGCGCCCGAGACCGGCAAGCGGTACCCGTTCCAGCTCTCCGGCGGCCAGCAGCAGCGCGTCGGGGTGGCCCGGGCGCTGGCCGCCGACCCGCCGGTGCTGCTGATGGACGAGCCGTTCAGCGCCGTCGACCCGGTGGTCCGCGCCGGCCTCCAGGACGAGCTGCTGCGGCTCCAGTCCGAGCTGCACAAGACGGTGCTGTTCGTGACGCACGACATCGAGGAGGCCGTCCGGCTCGGCGACCAGGTCGTGGTGCTGCGCGAACAGGGCCGGATCGCCCAGCTCGCCGACCCGCACACGCTGCTCACCGCCCCCGCCGACGACGACGTCGCCGCCTTCCTCGGCCGCGACCGCGGCCTGCGCGGGCTCGGCCTGCGCCCCGCCGACGCCGTCCGGGTCCGGCCGCTGGCCGACGGGCTGCGGTTCGGCGGCTGGGAGTTGGCGCTGGACGACGAGCGCCGCCCGATCGGCTGGATCGACCGGGCCACGACCACCGCCAGCCTGCACCCGGCGCCCGGCTACCGGCCCGCGGCCGACACCCTGCGCACCGCGCTGGACGCCACCGTCCTCTCCCCCGCCGGCGTCGCCGTCGCGCTGGACGCCGAGGGCCGGGTCACCGGGACGGCGAGCCGCGAGGCCGTCCTCGCCGCCCTGGCGGGCGCCCCCGGGAGGTCCGACGCCGTGGCGGGCACCCCCGGGCGCCCCGACGCCGACGCGGACGGGCGGCCGCGGGCCGCGGTGGACGGCCGGCCCCGGGCCGTGGCCGGCGGAACACCGTCGGCCGAGCCGGACGGAGCCACCGGTGGACGATGAACCGATCGTCCGCTGGTACTGGATCGGCGACCACCTCGGCTACCTCGGCGACCTGCTCGCCGACCACGCCGTGATCGCCCTGCTCCCGGTGCTGATCGGCCTGCTGCTGGCCCTCCCGCTCGGCCTGGCCTGCGCCCGCTTCCCCCGCCTCTACCAGCCGCTCGCCGCCGTCTTCAACGTCGTCTACGCGCTGCCCTCGCTGGCCGTCTTCGTGGTGCTCATCCCCTACACCGGGCTGGCCACCCAGGCCACCGTGATGATCCCGCTCACCTTCTACGCGCTCGCCGTCCTGCTGCCGACCACGGTGGACGGGCTGCGCGCCGTCCCCGACCCGGTCCGGCAGGCGGCCACCGCGATGGGCTACGGCCCCTGGCACCGGCTGACCGCCGTCGAACTGCCCGCCGCCGTGCCCTACCTGGTGGCCGGGCTGCGGGTGGCGGCGGTCTCCAGCATCTCGCTGGCGAGCGTCGGCGCGCTGGTCGGGCGCGGCGGGCTGGGCTACCTGTTCATCGACGGGTTCCAGCGCACCTTCCCGACCCCGATCGTGGCCGGCATCGCGCTGATCGCCGCCCTGGCGCTGGCCGTGGACCTGCTGCTGCTCGGCGCCCGGCGGCTGCTCGCGCCGTGGGCCGTCCGGGAGAAGGGGGCCGGCCGGTGAACTGGCTCTCCTGGCTGGGGGACTTCTTCTCCTCCCCGGACCGCCGCAGCGGCCCGGACTCGATCGTGCACCGCGTCGCCGAGCACCTGCTGCTCTCCGGCGAGGCGCTGTTCTGGGCGGCGCTGCTGGCCGTCCCGCTCGGCCTGCTGATCGGCTACACCGGGCGCGGCGCCGCCGCCGTCACCTCGCTGGCGGGCGCCGCCCGCGCGCTGCCCACGCTCGGGCTGGTGACCCTGGCGGTGCTGCTGGCGGGGGTCGGTGACACGGCCGTACTGGTGCCGCTGGTCGCCCTCGCCGCGCCGCCGCTGCTGGTGGCCGCCGTCGAAGGGGTGCGCGGGACCGACCCGGACGTCCGGGACGCCGCGCGCGGCGTCGGGCTGACGCACCCGCAGGTGCTCCGGCAGGTCTGCCTGCCGTCCGCGCTGCCGACCCTGCTGGCGGGGTTCCGGACCGCCACGGTGCAGGTCATCGCGACGGCCACGGTCGCCGCGTACGTCGGGCTCGGCGGGCTCGGCCGGTACGTCATCGACGGGCTGGCCACCCGGAACTACGCCGTCACGGTGGGCGGCGCGCTGCTGGTGGTGCTGCTCGCGGTCGGCGCCCAGCTGTTCTACGCCCTGCTCGCCCGGTACGCCCTGCCGCCCGGGCTGCGCGCCCAGCGCCGGGCCCGCTGAACCTCCTTCCATCCTTCGAAAGGACACAAATCACCATGTCGACATCCGCATTCGCACGGCCGGCCGGGTCCGGAGCCGCACGGCGTGGAGCCGGGCGCCGGGCCGTCGCCCTCGGCACGCTGGCCGCGCTCGCCCTCGGCGCCACCGCCTGCTCCTCGTCCGGCGCGGACCCGCTGGGCGGCGGCTCGTCGTCCGCGGCGACCACCGGCGCCGGCGGGGCGGGCGGGGGCGGCGGTCAGGGCTCGACCGTGGTGGTCGGTTCGGCCAACTTCCCCGAGAACGTCCTGCTCGGCTCGATCTACTCGCAGGCACTGAAGGCCAAGGGCGTGAAGGTCCAGGAGAAGTTCAACATCGGCAGCCGCGAGGTGCTCTACGGGCAGGTCAAGGACGGCAGCCTGACCGTGCTGCCCGAGTACAACGGCTCGCTGCTCGCCTACCTCGGCGGCAAGGCGGCCGCACCCACCAAGGAGGAGGTCAACGCGGCCCTGGCGAAGACCCTGCCGGCCACACTGGCGATCCTGGACTCCTCGCCCGCTGAGGACAAGGACACCCTGAGCGTCAGCCAGGAGACCGCCGACAAGTACAACCTGAAGAGCATCGCGGACCTGGCCGGCAAGGCGGGCGAGTTCACCATCGGCGGCCCGCCGGAGTTCAAGTCCCGTCAGGAGCAGCCGTTCAAGGACGTCTACGGGCTGACCTTCAAGGAGTGGAAGTCGACCGGCGAGACCACCGCCAACGCGGTCAAGGACGGCTCGGTCCAGGTCGGCAACGTGTTCTCCACCGATCCCAAGATCACCCAGCTGAAGCTGGTCCCGCTGGCCGACCCGAAGAGCGTGTTCGGCGCGGAGAACGTCACGCCGCTGGTCAACAAGGCGGGCGTCGACGCCACCGCGACGGCCGCGCTCAACGCGGTGTCGGCCAAGCTGGACACGGCCGGCCTGCTGACGCTGATGAAGAAGGTCGCCGTCGACAAGGAGGACCCGTCGGCGGTGGCCAAGGACTGGCTGAAGGCCAACGGGCTGGTCTGAGCCGGACGGGCGGGCGAACAACTTTCAGACGACAACTTTCAGCGAACAGATTTCATCATCTGTTCGCTGAAAGT